>JAGREL010000312.1 GCA_020446575.1 Novosphingobium sp.
CGACGAAGTCGGCGGGCGCTATTGCGAGGATTGCGGCGTGTCCCCGGTGACCGAGGAAGGCGCGCTGGGCGTGCGGCCCTATGCAGTCGATCCGCAGCGCGCGAAACAGCTCTGGGCGGCAAGCGAGGAAATGGTCGGCGAACGGTTCGACTAGCCGCTCGCACCGTTTCAGAGCGTCGTCAGGAAGCCCAACGCGTCGTCCTGCGCCTGCGGGGTGGCGGCGCAGGTGATCTTGTCGTCGTCGCCCGTCAGCTCGGAAAACCGCATGATCTGCGGGTGGATGTGCAGCGTCGTGCGTCCGCATTCGCAAGGGTCGTAATCGACGGTGATCCTGTCGCCGCTGATGATACCGCCCCAGGCGCCGTCCTGCGTCGGATCGAAAAAGGAGGCACGGCCCGTCTGCTGGCCTTCGCGAGGCATCGGCTCTCCGCTGTCGGGATCGAGCAGCAGAACCGCGACCCAGGGATGGACGTGGTAATGGCCCACTTCGCAGCTGTTGCAGTAGAAATTCTGCTCACTCATGCCGTAGGAGCCGCGCACGGAATCGACGCCGAAGAAGTCGCAGATGATATCGTCGACATTGTCGGGCAGCTTCACGCCTTTGCCGCCGCCGCCACCGACCACGGCAGAGCCGGACGCGAAATTGGCACGGCCACCGGCTTCGAGGCCTGCCTTGGCAATCTCGTAGAACATAACGGTGATGCCGAGCGCCAGCACCCGCTCGCCTTCGAGCTTGGGGACCATACCGCGGATGAATTCGGATTGCAGCTGCGGCATTTCCTGCTGCAGCTTCTCCCATTCCCCGCGGCGGGCGAGAATGGCGTCGGGCACGTCGATGCGGCTCGCGTCGCCCTTGCCCTGCGCCGCCTTCACCCGCGCTGCGAGATACATGAGGTCGGCGCTGGCGCGATAGGGCAGGGCGGTGTGCAGCAGGTCGGGATCGCCGTTGCAGAAGATGTCGAGGAAGTAATGCGGCAGCCGCGCGACCGTGCTGAACCCGTCACTATAGAAGGGGGTCAGCACGTGATAGGCGTCGTCGAAGGCTTCGGGCGGGTATTCCTCGCCGAATTTCTGGGTGAGCTGGAGCCGCAGCATCCTCACCGACATCAGATAGTCCTTCGCCGTCTTGGGGAAGAAGGACATGGTGCCGCTGGTGCCCGATGACGTGGCGACATCGAGCGGCGTATCTTCCCGCAGCCTGAGCAGCCAGTCGTCGATCGACTCGCATCCCTTGGCATCGAAACCGGAAAGATCGACGGGCGTCAGCCGGCTCATCCACTTGGTGAGCTGGTCGAAGCGCTGCTTCGCGAGCAGCGAGGACGGGTAGGACTTGTAGACGTCGTGGGTGAACAGCAGCTGGGCCGCGTCGTCGAGCGTGGCAACCTGGTCGATACCCTGCGAATCCGCCAGCTTGGCCAGGGTCTTGACCTGCTGGCGCCGCTGTTCCAGCCGCAGGTTGAATGCGGCAAGCTGCACCGCCTCGGCTTCCTCGCGGGAAACCGAATGGATCTGTGTGTTGGACATGCCGAGCGCGGTGAGCGGATCGTCCATCCAGGCGAGCGCCTTGCGCTCGATTTCCGTGTCCCGTGTGACTGGCGCGATCTCGTTCATTGCGGCGCTCCTTGGCTTCTCCCGCACGGTCCACGCCCAGGGGCGGGACCAAGGCCCGTTTTATGTCGATCATGCCAGCCTAATGCCGCTGCGCGCAATTCCCATGCCCTGCACGGCAAACCGGCCCGCATTGTGGCGGCAAACAGCTCTCCGGTGCTTCAGGCCTTGTTGTAGGCGCCGATCACCTCTTCGCCAAACCAGCTCACGATATCGAGGTAGGATTCGAGGCTGCGTGCGGGCACTGACGTCCAGATCCAGTTCACGCCATGGCCGGCCAGTTCGTCCACTTCCCCCAGGAAGCGCTCGGCATTGGCGCGGCTGGCTTCCTGCGGCCGGAACGGCGGAGCGACCGCAAGATCGAACGGCCCCGTCTTGCCCATCGTTTCGCGCAGTTCGCGCAGCTTGGCGATCTTCTCGCCGAAATGGTCCATATCGACCACGGCCGATTGTCGGACCACCGGATCGTTGGTCGGCACGGTGAAATAGGGCACCCAGCCGTCGCCCCAGCGTGCCGCGCGTTCCAGCGCCTTGTCACTGCCACCGCCGACCCAGATCGGGGGAGGCGGATTGGGGACCGGGCGCGGCTCGTTGCCGACCGCGTTGAAATGCCGGCCCTGTTTCGCGACCGAGCCGCCCGCCCAGGCGAGGCGGATCAGTTCCAGCGCCTCGTCGGTCAACGCGCCGCGTTCCTTGTGGGAAACGCCCAGCGCGTCGAATTCCTCTTGCATATAGCCGATGCCCACACCCAGCAGCAGCCGGTTGTCGGACATGATCTGCAGGGTCGCGGCGGCCTTCGCGGTGAGGAAGGGATTGCGGTACGGCAGGACCAGGACGTTGGTGAACAGCTTGAGCTTGCGGGTGCTGCCGGCCACGAAAGCGAGCGCCGTAAGCGGATCGACGCAATCGTGGGCAGCCGGATCGTTGTGCAGCCATTGCGCTGACGGTGCGGGGTGTTCCGAGGTCAGGCAGGCCGAGAGCCCCGCATCCTCGAGCGCGCGCGCCATGGTGCTCACCAGTTCGCCCTTTGGCATGTCGACTTCCTGGATGAGCTTCGCCAGCGGGATATTCAACGCGAATTGCAACTGCCTGCTCTCCTCTCGCTGCCGTCTGACTATGCCAGTCCCGGGCAATGGACTGGGAGCGACCAGGTCCGCTGCTTCAGAGCCCGGCCTGCATCATCCATTCGTAGAACAGCCGGACCGGGCGCGATTCGAGGTCGCGCTGGCGGCAGATGAACCAGTAGCTGTAAGGGCTCTCGACATCGATATCGAACAGTCGGGCCAGCCGTTCGTCCTGAGCGCGTCGGAAATGGTCGTCATGCATGATCGCGATGCCGAGCCCTTGGGCGGCTGCTTCCAGAATGAGCTGGCCCGAATCGAAATGATCGATCGCAGCCGGTTCGAGGCCGCCGACGCCCATCGCTTCCTTCCAGGCATCGAAGCTTTCCGGGAATATATCGTGGATCAGGAAGGTCTGCTTGGCCAGTTTTTCCGCATCGGGCACCGGACCGACCTCAAGCGCAAGCTCCCTGGAAGCGATCGCATAGACCCGGTTGTGGTCGAGCCGCACCGAATACAGGCCGGAATCAGGCTCCTTTGACAGGATGATCGCGGCATCGAGCGTGTCGCCGACGCGCGCTTCGGGATGAGGGCTGGTATCGATATCGATATGCAGTCGCGGATGAAGCTTGCGAAGGTCGGGTAGGCGCGGGAACAGGCGCTGCCCCCCGAACAGCGGCGGCACACCCAGATGCAGGCGCAGTACCTGGCCGCTGTCGAGCTGAGAAGAGACGGCAACGGCAAGCTCGTCGAGCTTCGGGGCGACCGCGTTGTAGAACGCCTGACCTTCGTCGGTCAGCTTCATCGCCTGATGCTGGCGCGTGAACAGGCGCCGGCCGGAAAAGTCCTCCAGCGCGGTAATCCTGCGGGACAGGGCCGATGCCGACAAGCCGAGTTCGTTGGCCGCAGCCTTGGCCGAACCAAGGCGGACGACGCGCACGAATGCTTCAAGGGCGCGCAATGGGGGGAGGCGTCTTACCGGCAAGCGTTGTCTTCTGGGGCTGTTCTGTTGTTCTCTGCTTGTCTCAGGACTCGTCTTCATTCTTCACTGATTCGCTGGGGGGATGCAGTCGCAACTGCGTAACATGGCGTTCGTTACCCGCTGTCACTTCGATCCGCCACCCGCTTTCGTGTTCGAGGATGGTCCCGACCTGGGGAACCTGCCCCGCCAGGACGAATGCCAGGCCGCCCAGCGTGTCGACCGCTTCCTCCACTTCTGCGAGCTTTGGATCGATCTTTTCCGCCACATCTTCAAGCTCGACGCGCGCATCGGCGTCCCACATGCCGCCTTCCAGCGGCACAAGCAGTTCCTCGGGGGCGTCGTCGTGCTCATCCTCGATCTCACCGACGATTTCCTCGACCAGATCCTCGATAGTGATGATGCCGTCGGTCCCCGAATATTCGTCGACGACGACCGCGAGATGGGTCCGCTTGGCGCGCATGTCGGCAAGGACATCCAGCGCGCCGCGCGCCTGCGGCACGAACAAAGGCTGGCGCATCAATGATTTCCAGTCCTCGGGCGGTTCATGGCCGCGCGCGAGGAAGGGAAAGACATCCTTGATCAGGACCATGCCGACGACGTCGTCGAGCGTCTCGTCAAAGACCGGCAGGCGGCTGTGGCCGTGCTCTGCGAAGGCTTCGATGACTTCGTCCCAGCTCGCGGTTGCGGGCACGGCGATGATCTCGCCGCGCGGGATCGCGACGTCGTCGGCATCGTGCTCGCTGAAATGGAGAAGATTCCTGAGCATCTGCAGCTCGATCGGCGAAAGATCGCCGTTCGCATGGCCGACGTCGCCGGCTTCCTCGGCATGCTCGTCGATGACTTCTTCCAGCTGCGCGCGAAGCGACTGGTCTTCGTCGCCGCGGTCGAAGAAACGCCTGATCAATCGCCACAGCGTGCGGCTACTGTCCCAGTCGCCGGCGCCGGACTCGCCTAAGCGGCCATTCTCGGCCATTTTCTTGCTTATGCCCCTACAGTCTTGTCAGGCCCATCATATGGGTCCTCGATACCCAAAAGAGCAAGGGCCTTTGTTTCCAGTGCTTCCATCGCGTCGGCTTCCTCGGGCGATATCTCGTGATCGTGGCCGGCAAGATGCAGCAGGCCGTGGACGATCAGGTGCGTGGCATGGGCTTCGAGCGCCAATCCCCGTTCGTCCGCTTCGCGCGCGCAGGTCTCCAGCGCCAGGGCGATATCCCCGATCAGCTCGGGCGGGCCATCGGGCCGGAGAGCCAACAGTTCTTCGCGGCCAAGCATCGGAAACGAAAGGACATTGGTCGCTTTGTCCTTCCCGCGCCACTCGCGGTTGAGCGCATGGACTTCGGCGTCGCCGGCAAACAGCAGGCTGGCCGAAAGCCGCGAGTTGGCAAGCTCCGGCGCCACTTGCGCGGCAGCGTCAGCGGCGCGGCCGGAAAGCGCTTCCCAGTCTGTCGCGGCGGGCCAGCCAGCTATGATGGAAATGTCGAGATTCAATGCCTTCGTTCCAATTCGTCATCCCCGCGAAAGCGGAGACCCCGCTTCCTTTCTGCGGCGATCACGCATTCAGCAGGCCGTGGAGATCGTTCCAATCGCGATTCATGGATTCAATCAGTTCGATCTTCCACGCGCGACGCCATTTCTTGATCGCCTTTTCGCGGGTTATCGCGTCTTCGATACGCTCGTGTCTTTCCGCATAAACCAGCCGGGTGAAACCGTATTTTCGGACAAATGCGGAGCCGTTGCCCTCACGGTGTTGGGTGACGCGAGCCGGGAGATCAGCCGTGACGCCGGTGTAGATGCCGCCGCGATAACGATCGCTCATCATGTAGACCCATCCCCCCTTGGTCATCGGACAGGTGCAAAGTTGAAGCGGGGTCCCCGCTTTCGCGGGGATGACGAGAAAGTTGAATCCAGCTCAATCGCCTTTCCCCTCGTAGGCCTCGACGATCCGGCCGACGATCGGGTGGCGCACCACATCGCCGGCGCCGAAGCGGATTACGGCCACGCCTTCCACTTCCTCCAGCCGTCTCACCGCGTCGGCCAGACCGCTCTGGGTGTCGCCGCCGGGAATGTCGACCTGCCTGGGGTCGCCGCAGACCACCATCCGGCTGTTCTGGCCGAAGCGGGT
>JAGREL010000313.1 GCA_020446575.1 Novosphingobium sp.
CCCGCGACGACAAGCGGATGGAGGCAATGCGGGCGGCGCTGGCCTTCTTCGCGCCCGAGGTGACGGTGCTGACCTTCCCGGCCTGGGATTGCCTGCCCTACGACCGCGCCAGCCCCGCCCATTCAGTGAGCGCGCAACGGCTGGCAACGCTGCACCGGTTGCAGGCCACACCCGATGGCCCGCAGCTTCTCGTCACCACGATCAACGCCCTGCTCCAGCGGGTGCTGACACCCTTCCGCATCCGCGAATCGGTACGCCTGTTCAGACCCGGCATGGAGATCGGCCGCGAGAGCCTGATCTCGCTGCTGCGGCGGCAGGGTTATTCGCGCACCGACACCGTCGCCGATGCCGGCGAATATGCCGTGCGCGGATCCATCTTCGACATCTTCCCTTCCGGGCTGGACCGCGGTCTGCGGCTCGACTTCTTCGGCGACGAGCTGGAAGTGCTCCGGCTGTTCGATCCCAACACGCAGCGCTCCACCGGCACGCTGGACGAACATCTCCTGCTCCCGGCCAGCGAAGCGCTGCTCGACGAAGAGACGGTCAAGCGCTTCCGGGGACGCTACCGAGAGCTGTTCGGCGCCAACGCCACTTCCGACCCGCTCTATCAGGCGGTCAGCGACGGCCGGCGGCTGGCCGGCATGGAGCACTGGCTGCCGCTGTTCGAGGAGCGGCTGGTCTCCCTGTTCGATCACCTTTCTGCCGAAGACGCGATGCTGATCGACAGCGCTGCGCTGGGGGCAGCCGACGAGCGCCTTTCGGACATCGCCGACTATTTCCACACGCGCAGCGACACGACCGGCAGCTCGCCCGGCAGCTACCGCCCGCTCGATTCCGGCGCGCTGTACCTGACGCGCGAGGAGCTGGATGCGCAGCTCGGCAACTGGCCGATCCACCGGGCTGACATGTTCAGTCAGCCCGAAAGCGCCACCGTCATCGATTTCGGCTTCGCCAATTCGCGCGACTTCGCGCCGGAACGTGCCCGCGGCGACAACGCCTATGAAGCAGCGGCCAGGCACCTCCATTCAGTCGCAAGATCGGGCCGCAAGGCACTGATCGCGGCCTATTCCACTGGCAGCCGCGCCCGCATCACCTCGATCCTGGGTGAAGCCGCCGGCCCTGCCCCGGCGCTGGCGGAAAGCTGGCAGGAAGCGCTCGGCCTCGCTGCGAAGGGCAAGCCCGTCGCCCTCGTCCTGCCGATCGAGACCGGTTTCGCCAATGCCGAGCTGGAGATCGTCACCGAGCAGGATATCCTCGGCGACAGGCTGGTCCGCCGCAAGAAACGCAGAAAGGACGCCGACGCCTTCCTTGCCGAATTGTCCGCGCTCACCCCCGGCGACCTCGTAGTCCATACCGACCACGGCATCGGCCGCTACGAGGGGCTGCAGTCCATCCCGGTCGGCAACAGCCCTCACGATTGCGTGATGCTGGAATACGCCGGGGGCGACAAGCTCTACATTCCGGTCGAGAATCTCGAAGTTCTATCCCGCTACGGCTCCGGCGAGGAAAGCGTCGCGCTGGACCGGCTGGGCGGCGAAGCCTGGCAGAAGCGCCGCTCCCGGCTCAAGGAGCGCATCCGTGAGATCGCCCACGAACTGCTCAAGACCGCCGCCGCGCGCGCCCTGCGCAAGGCCCCGGTGCTGGCGACCGAGGAATCGGCCTACCACCAGTTCGCCGACCGGTTCCCATGGGAAGAAACCGACGATCAGGAACGGGCGATCGAGGACGTCCTGGCCGATCTCGCCGACGGCAAACCGATGGACCGGCTGGTGTGCGGCGATGTCGGCTTCGGCAAGAC
>JAGREL010000035.1:0-643 GCA_020446575.1 Novosphingobium sp.
GCCCGGTGAAGGAGGAAATCTACAAAGTCGCGGGCCGCCACAAGGTGCCGGTCGCGGTGGTCAGCAACAGCGCCTTTCGCATTCCCCGCGACGGGCTCGTGCGGCGCGTGGTGGTGAGCGACGGCTTCGACGCCGCCGACGACTGGATCGCGGAGAATGCGGGCCCGCGCTGCGTCGTTGTCACCGGAGACATCCTGCTGGCCGAACGCTGCCTGAAAGCGGGCGCGCAGGTCCTCGCCCACAACGGAAAGCCCTTCGACGCCGCCAGCATCGGCAGCGCCATCGCCACCCGCGCGATCATGGCCGACCTGCGCGCCGGAATGGACGGCATCACCGGCGGCCCGCCCCCGTTCAGCAAGGCGGACCGGTCAAGGTTCCTGCAGGAACTGGACAGGATTCTGGTGAAACTGGAGCGAGGTTGACGAACCGGCCTGACCGGCCCCTCCCTGATGTCAGCGCTAAACGTCCTCCCCGCCCAGGTCCTCCAGTCCCTCACCCGGCATCAGCACCAGCTTCCAGATCAACGCGCCCAGCACGCCGCCGACAAGCGGAGCCACCCAGAACAGCCAAAGCTGGCCCATCGCCGCCGTCTCCGCGAACAGCGCAACGCCCGTCGAGCGCGCGGGATTGACCGAGGTGTTGG
>JAGREL010000035.1:651-2395 GCA_020446575.1 Novosphingobium sp.
AGATCAGGTGGATCAGCGTCAGCGCGAGGCCGATCGCGAGCGGCGCGAACCCCGCGGGCGCGACTTTCGACGTCGAGCCAAGGATGACGATCAGGAAGCCTGCCGTCAGCACGATCTCGATGATCAGCGCCGCCTGCATCGAATAGCCGCCGGGAGAAAGCTCGCCGAAGCCGTTCGAGGCAAAGCCGCCCGCCGCGAAATCGGCCTTGCCGGAGGCGATCGCGAAAAGCACGGCGCCTGCCGCCACCGCGCCGATCACCTGCACGATCCAGTAGGGCACGAGGTCCTTCCACGGCGCGCGCCCGGCAACCGTGAGGCCCAGCGTCACCGCCGGGTTGAAATGGCCGCCGGAAATGCCGCCCACGGCATAGGCCATGGTCAGCACGGTGAGGCCGAAGGCGAACGCCACGCCCGCGAAGCCGATCCCCAGCTCCGGAAAGGCCGCCGCCAGCACCGCCGAACCGCAGCCGCCGAAGACAAGCCAGAATGTGCCGACAAACTCGGCAGACAATCGCCGCATCATGATCCTATCCTCCGTTCAACTCCCGACGCGGAGGTTAGGCCGAATCTCGCCGGCGGCAACGGTGTTAACTTTTGAACACAACGGGGCGAGGCGCTGAGGGTTACACAAGTGACAGATGGGCGCGATGTTCAACCCGATCCGCGCCCACCCCCCAACCACTCCCCGCAAGCGGGAGGGGCAGCGAGATTTGTGAGCGCAAGCGGGCTAGCCACAGCGGGATGGGATCTAGACCACCTTGTCGGGTCGTGCATCGTGGCCGTGACGAGCGCTTTTGCCGAAGTGCCGGTCGAGTCGCTGGGCGAGCGTCGTGGCCGCCTTGCGCGCGGCGGCGTCGACATCGCTCGCATGCTCGGTGACGCCGATCGCCCTTGTTCCGCGCGGCCGCGCCTCGATCGTGCAGGCCTTGTCGTTCGCCCCGTGCTTGCGCGCATTCTCGTCACGGACATGGATTTCGATCCGGGTCAGCCGATCCTCGAACCGCGCGAGCCTGTCACGCACCTGCGCCTCGATCCGCTCGGCAACGTTTGCCGTGCCCATGACCGAACTGTCGGAATTGAACTGGACCTGCATCGGGGGCGCTCCTCTCGGTTGTGGTTGGGTCACCACCCGAGATGGGGAGTTTGGAGTGGGATGGAAGGGGGATTCAGGTCAGATGCGCCCTGAACCAGTCAGCCAGCTCGTCTTCCGACAATTCCCCGGCGGCGAGGGCCTGCACGGTTCGCAGTGCGCCGTGCGCCTCGAAGGAGAGGTCAACGGCATTCAGCGCCAGGAAACTGCGCGCGATGACCCATGCAGTGCGCTTGTTGCCATCGGCAAAGGGGTGGTTGCGGGCGATGCCGAAAGCATAGGCCGCCGCCAATGCGCACAGATCATCCTCGCCATATTCCCATTGGTTGCGGGGACGGGCAAGCGCGCTTTCCAACCCTCCCGCATCACGCAAGCCCGATGGCCCGCCATGCTCGGCAAGCTGCCGATCGTGGATCGCCAGGGCCAGTTGCGCGTCGAGCCAGACGGGTTCCAGCCGAATGCCCAAGCGGAACTACTTCGCCAATTCGCGCAGGATATCGCGGTCCTCGCGCATAATCTTCTCGGCGACTTCCATCTTTTCGGCAAAGGAGGGATCGGCAGCAGTGATGCGGATGCCGTCAGGCGCTTCGGTGACATGCAACGTGTCGCCGATGCCCGCGCGCAGCCGCGCCAGCACCTCCTTGGGCAGGATGA
>JAGREL010000314.1 GCA_020446575.1 Novosphingobium sp.
GGCGTTGAGCGCTGCGCCCTTGCGCAGATTGTCTCCGGTCACGAACAGCGCGAGGCCGTGTTCGACAGTCGGATCGCGCCGGACGCGGCCGACGAAGACTTCGTCCCTGCCGGTTGCCGCCAGCGGATTGGGAATATCCTCGACCACCACGCCGGGCGCCTGCGCGAGCAGGGCCATCGCCTCCTCCACGCCTATCGGTCTTTCGAACGCGGTGTTGATCGACAGCGAATGCCCGGTGAAGACGGGCACGCGCACGCAGGTGCCGGATACGGGCAGGTCGGGGACGTCGAGGATCTTGCGGGTCTCGTCGCGCAGCTTGATCTCCTCTTCGGTGTAGCCGTCCTCGGCGATCACGTAGTTGAAGGGAACCGCGTTGAAGCCGATCGGCACGGCCCACTTGCGCGGTTCGCCAAGCTCAACAGCCGCGCCGTCGCGAGCCAGCGAGGCACAGTCTGCGGCGCCTGCCGCGATCTGCTCGCGCAGTTCCTCGACACCGGCGATGCCGGCTCCCGAGACTGCCTGATAGGTGCTCGTCACCAGGCGCTTGAGCCCGGCTGAGTCGTGGAGTGGCTTGAGCACCGGCATTGCGGCCATCGTCGTGCAGTTCGGATTGGCGATGATTCCCTTGGGAATATCGCGCAGCGCCCGCGGATTGACTTCCGCCACCACCAGCGGGACATCGGGATCGCTGCGCCAGGCGGAACTGTTGTCGATGACGAGCGCGCCCGCGGCGGCCACTTTCGGCGCCAGTGTCCGGGACGTCGATCCTCCCGCCGAGAAGAAGACGATGTCGAGGCCGGCATAGTCGGCGGTGGCGGCATCCTCGACGACGATGTCTTCGTCACGGAAGCGCAGCTTCGAGCCTTGCGAACGCGACGAGGCGAACAGGCGCAGCGCCGAGAGCGGAAAGCCGCGCTCGGCAAGCATCTCCAGCATCATCGAACCGACAAGGCCGGTTGCACCGACGATACCGACGGAGGGCCGGGCGGGCAGGTTTCGTGATCGGGTCATGGGAAGGCGTCTCCTGTCTGTGCGGAGGCGCGGGGGATTGTCGGCTGTGTGTGCAGTCCGGCCCCGCGCATCGGCGGGGCTGGTGTCCGGCGGTTATCGGCAGACCGACAGCGCAACCGGAACCGCCCCGCGAATGCGGGTCGGTTTCGGGCTAATCGCTTTGGTCACCATTACGGACATGGGCGGCGCCCCTAACGCCGAAGGCGATGGCTGTAAACGGAAAAGCGCCCGCCCTTTGCGCAAGGAAAAAGGCGCCCGGAAATTCCGGACGCCTTTCTCGGTGATACTTTCAGCTCTGATCAGGAGCTGTAGTACATGTCGAACTCGACCGGAGACGGTGTGGTTTCGAAGCGCATCTGCTCTTCCCACTTGAGTTCGCAATAGGCTTCGATCTGGTCCTTGTAGAACACGTCGCCCTTGAGCAGGAACTCGTAGTCCTCTTCGACGGCATTCAGCGCTTCGCGCAGCGATCCGCAGACGGTCGGCACTTCGGCGAGTTCCGCCGGAGGCAGGTCGTAGAGGTTCTTGTCCATGGCATCGCCCGGATGCATCTTGTTGGTGATGCCGTCGAGGCCCGCCATCAGGATCGCGGAGAAGCACAGGTAGGGATTCGCCAGCGGATCGGGGAAGCGGAATTCGACGCGGCGCGACTTTGCGCCAGAACCATAAGGGATACGGCAGGAAGCCGACCGGTTGCGGGCCGAATAGGCCAGCAGCACCGGTGCCTCGAAGCCCGGCACCAGTCGCTTGTAGCTGTTGGTG
>JAGREL010000315.1 GCA_020446575.1 Novosphingobium sp.
TGTGCCTGCAGGCGCATTACCGTTCGGAACTGGAATTCAGCTGGGAAGGGCTGGGCGCGGCGCTGACCCGGCTCAAGCGCATGCTGATGGCGGTTGAACGCCTTGCCGATGCCGCCAGCGGAGATCCCTCCCACCCGAAGCTCGCCCCGCTCCTCGAAAAGTTCGATGCCGCGATTTCGGATGACCTCAACACTCCCGTGGCGCTCACCGTGCTGGAAGAGGCGGTCACAGTGAAGAAAGTCGATCCGGCCGCCAAGCGGGCGCTGGTAGAGCGCATGGACGCAGTGCTTGGGCTTGGTCTGTTTACGCTTTCCCGCCTCGAGCTGCGCATCAGGCCGAAAGCCGCGTCGATTGACGAGGAAGAGATCGAATCCGCACTCGCTCGTCGCAAGGAGGCCCGCGCGGAAAAGAATTTTGCCGAATCCGACGCCATCCGCGACGAGCTTGCCGGGAAAGGCGTCGAGGTTATGGACGGCGACCCGCTGGGCTGGGAATGGAAGCCCGCTCCGTGATGTCAGGTCCCTATCCCGCTTGCGGGAGGGCGCAGGGGTAGGCAAGGTCGAAATACCGAGTCTTGCGGCAGGTCGGCCAAACCGGTGCAACCCGCAAGCGGGAGGGGAGAGAGTATGACCTTCGTCGTCCTTAACGCCTTCACGCGCCGCTTCCTCGATGGCCGGCTGCCCGAATGGGTCGAGCCCCATTTCTTCGGTAATACCGACGAACTCTACGAGCTGGCACCGCAGGCAGAGATCGCGTGGTTCGACAGCTTTGACCTGCCGTCAACCTACGAGGCCACAAAACGCGCCGGAAAGCTGAAATGGCTGAATACGCTGGCCGCTGGCGTCGATCCGTTTCCTCTTGATCTGCTCCGTGAAAGAGGCGTTACATTTACGAACGGCGCCGGGCTCAATGCCATCACCATCGCCGAATATGCAGTGATGGGAATGCTGGTCATCGCCAAGGGCTATCGCGAGGTCGTCCGGTCGCAGGAGCGACACGAATGGTTGCACGATGCTCCCGGCAAGATGGAGCTTTACGGCAGCAAGGCGCTGATCATCGGTGCGGGCGGAATCGGTGGCAAGGTCGCCAAACTTCTGCGTCCCTGGGGTGTCGATGTAACAGGCGTGCGGCGCAACCCGGCCCCCGACGCTTTGACGATGGACGAATGGCGTGCCCGGCTCGGCGAGTTCGACTGGGTGATCATTGCCGTCCCGTCCACCCCCGATACGGAAAGGATGATGGGCGCAGAGGAATTCGCGGCGATGAAGCCCGGTGCGGCGGTCCTCAATTTCGCGCGAGGGGCAGTGATCGATCAGGAAGCGTTGATGGCGGCGCTGAACGACGGGCAGGTCGGTTCGGCATTTCTGGACGTGACCGATCCCGAACCGCTGCCGTCCAACCATCGGCTATGGGGCTTCGATAACGTGCATATCACCTCGCATCTGTCCGGCCGCTCGCAGGATACCCTGTTCGCCCGGGCCGCCGAGCGCTTCCTCGACAATCTCGATCGCTACGAGCGCGGTGAGCCGCTCCTTTTCACGGTTGACCTGTCCCTCGGCTATTGAATCAAGCCGATCGCTCCATTTGCGGTGACTCCGGCAAATCCATTTGATACGCATTTGCAATTCTAGCGGGGCAGGAGCGTAATATGTCAGGAAACGGGGAAAAGAAGGCATCGGATCTCTTCATCGAGTGCCTTGAGGAAGAGGGGGTGGAATATGTCTTCGGCGTACCGGGCGAGGAGAACCTCGATTTTCTGGATTCGCTGTCCCGATCCGACCAGATAAAGCTGGTCCTGACCCGGCATGAGCAGGGCGCCGGCTTCATGGCCTCGACCTATGGGCGGCATACGGGCAAGACCGGCGTCTGCCTGGCGACGCTTGGCCCGGGTGCGACCAATTTCGTGACGGCCGCCGCCTACGCCACGCTGGGCGGCATGCCGATGCTGATGATAACCGGCCAGAAGCCGATCAAGAAATCGAAGCAGGGCCGTTTCCAGATCCTCGACGTCGTTTCGATGATGACGCCGATCACCAAATACGCCCACCAGATGGCATCGTCTGACAACATCCCGAGCCGCGTGCGCGAAGCGTTCCGTATCGCAGAAGAGGAAAAGCCGGGCGCGACCCATATCGAACTGCCGGAAGATATCGCCGACGAACATACCGATGCGCAGCCGCTGAAACGCAGCCTGGTGCGGCGTCCGACAGCAGATGTGAAATCGGTTCGGCAGGCAGTGGAAGCGCTGGAGAAAGCCAAGGCGCCGGTGCTGGTCATCGGTGCCGGTGCGAATCGCACGATGACCAGTCGAATGCTGCTGCAGTTCATCGAGAAGACCGGGATACCCTTCCTCACCACCCAGCTAGGCAAGGGCGTGATCGACGAGCGGCATCCCAAATTCCTCGGCTGCGCAGCGCTTTCGGCCGGCGATTTCTGCCACCGCGCGATCGAGGATGCCGACTGCATCGTCAATGTCGGCCACGACGTGATCGAAAAGCCGCCGTTCTTCATGCACAATGACGGGACCCGGCCCGAGCGTTGCGTGATCCATGTCTCGACCAAGACCGCCGAAGTCGACCCGGTCTATTTCCCACACATCGAGGTGATCGGCGACATCGCCAATGCCATCTGGCAGATCAAGGAGGATATCGTTCCCTCCGGTTCGTGGAAGGTCGACCACATGCTTGCCTATCGCAAGGCAGAGCTTGAACACACGGCGAAGCTTGCCGCCGATGCGCGTTTCCCGATTTTCCCGCCGCATCTTGTCCAGCAGGTGCGTGAATGCATGCCGGATGACGGCATCATCTGCCTGGACAACGGCGTCTACAAGATCTGGTTCGCACGCGGTTATACGGCGTGTCGCCCGAACACGGTGCTGCTTGACAACGCGCTGGCGACGATGGGCGCGGGCCTTCCGTCCGCCATGGCGAGCGCTATGGTCTATCCGGACCGCAAGGTTACGGCGATCTGCGGCGACGGCGGCTTCATGATGAACAGCCAGGAACTGGAAACCGCAGTCAGGCTGGGCCTCAACATCACGGTGATCGTGCTCAACGACAGCGCCTATGGGATGATCCGCTGGAAGCAGGCGAACATGGGCTTCAAGGACTGGGGCCTGACTTACAGCAATCCCGATTTCGTCAAATATGCCGAAAGCTATGGCGCCAAGGGCCACCGCGTGGAAAGCGCCAGGCATCTGGCCGAGCTATTGGCACATTGCCGCGACACACCGGGTGTCCATCTGATCGATTGCCCGGTTGACTATTCCGAGAACGACCAGATCCTGAACAA
>JAGREL010000316.1 GCA_020446575.1 Novosphingobium sp.
TGGCGGCCGCGACCTGCCTGTCTTCATCAATGCCTGCCGCATCGCGCATCGCCAAGGCCAGCGCGCGGTAGCGCGCCGGATCGGTCATCTCGTCCTTGGCGCGCGAGATCGCCGCGACCACGTCGCGGAGCACCATCGCCGGATCCCATAGATTTCGAAAATGGATGAGCGGAAGCGTCGGCAGGATCTCCTCAAGCAGTTCGATCGCATCGCTGCGGTCGAACAGGGTGGGATTCGACGACAGGCCAAGCCGATCATGATGACGACGCACCAGATCGAGCCCGAAAGCGTGAAATGTTCCGACCCAGAGTTTAGGCACGGCCCCCGGCAGCGCGCTCGACAGGCGCTCCGATAGCTCGCCGGCGGCCCGGTTCGAGAAGGTGAGGATGAGCATCGCCGCCGGATCGATCCCCTCTGCAACCAGCGAGTTCACACGCTTGACGAGGGTGCGCGTCTTGCCGGTGCCAGGCCCCGCTTGTAGCTGGAACGGCGAGCCGCGGTGGGCGGCTGCCCGGTCCTGCGATGGGTCTGGCCGCGGCACATAGGCAGGCGCCGGCTCCGCCGCCGCGAGCTCGGACTCCGGTAAAAGTAAAGCATCGAAAAGCTGTTGGCGGACGAGCGGGATCGGCAGTCCAGTTTGGGCGGTGATCGACGTCGCGCCAAGACCCTGGGCGATGTGAAGACGTCGCGCGAGAGCGCGCGGGAGCAACAATTCGCGTCCGAAGACGTTCGCCTGAAGCTCACGGCGCTCGCGCACACCATAATCTTCGACGCGTTGCAGCCCAACGGGCGCGGCTTCGGTAGAGCGCGAAGCGTCAATGTCCGCCGCGGAGCAGGTTGCCGAGCCGGCATGGAGCCGCGCGTGTCCGAGTTCGTGCGCAACCAGCAACGCCCGCGCAGACCCGTCGCCGTTGGATTCGCAGCAGATGCTGCCGCTCTGATCGTCGTAGAGTGCGCGCGCGCCCTTCAACGCCGGATCGCCAGCCGGCAACCAGACAAGCTCGATGTCGAGGTCCGCCGCAGCCGTCTCGACCAGCGCCAAGGGATTTAGGGGATCCACACCCTTGGCCACCAGCGCCTGATGGAGGGCTGCGGCGGCGGACCGGATCGGCTCGAACGCATCCATCGACTAGAGCGCCAACAACGCGCGTTGTTGAGCCTCGCTCAAGCCAGAACTCCGAACCGCTTCCTCGAAGGTCTGGCGTCCGCCGTTGTTGGGCTTGTCGTCCGCCTTATAGAATTGTGGGCCCGCAGTACCGCCCTGGGCAGCCGCAAAGTGAGCGACTACCACATCGAGCGGCGCGCGCAGATCATCGGCGACCCGCTTTCGAAATCCAGGAGTCAGCGTGTCGGGCTCGATTTGCCGATCTCTCAGTTTGGCCACAAAGACGCTGCTAGCGTCCAGCCGCCTCGCGAACCCGCGAAAGTCCTCGCGCGAGAGTGATGCGAACGGATTTATTGCGTACGCCGAGACCGATCGATCGGTCGCAGCCGGCAGGCGCGTCGACTCCGAGACCGCATGCAGCCGGTTCTGGAATCGGCTCATGGCGCGCGAAACGGCCGGGCTCAAGATATTCGGATCAAGCGCAGCCTTGGCCGCCTCGACAACTGCTTCACCGTGCAGTGCGTCGATGGCGATCGAGATCGCGAAGTCGGTCAGTTCGCCGCCAAACTGGGGGAAACGACGTACGAGATCGTCGAGCAAGGCTGCGTCGGGGGCGTCCTTTGCGATCGACAAGGCGTAAAGCGCATCCCTTAGCTCGGGCGGGCTGGCGGTGANNTGACGGGGTCATAGATCCTCCTTGAAACGGGCCAGCTTCGTCGCCGCCCGTGTCAGCCGGTTGCGAATTGTACGTCCGGTGCAGTCGCAGCGTGTCGCCGCAGTCTCCTCGGCCGGATCGTCGGACTCTTCTTGATAGCCGAGCGCGTGAACGAGGATTACCGCGTCACGTTCGTCGGGCGGCAGCTCTAGAATCGCATCGTGAAGCTCGGACCGGAAAACGTCGCCGTCCTGCGTCGCCGGCGAGCGGAACACCTCTGATACTCGGGCGAATACATCGTCATGAGGTTCGGGCTCGCCGTCCTGGTCGGGCTCGGGCATCTGCGCCACAAGCTTGAGCCGCCCCGTCTCACGGCGAACGACGTCGATCCGGAAGAAGCGGAAGGCGCGATTAAATTTGCACTCATAGAAGTCCAGCTCGTCGGGATTCTTGCCTGTGCCGTCGCTGGCGAACAGTTCGCTGAACTCGCCCAGTATGTCCTCTCGAACAGTGGCGGCTTCCGGAAGTTGCCCGTCGGGCACCTTAACAATAAGATTTGCCTCGCAGCGGGCGAGCAGAACCGGCAGCACCAGGCTGATCAGCCCTTGATCACCGGTCCGGCGCCCATGCCGGACCAAGTGAACGAGCGTCTCGGAGCGTAAATGGTCGGCGTCTTGTGGGTCGGTGATGTCAAGCCGGGCGCGAAGCGGCTGGTGGGGCAGCGTGAGAGCAGCGTCGATTTGCGTTTCAACGTCATCTGGGCGAACGAGGGGGCCGTTGGCGCCGGTTTTCTGTAATGTTCGAGCCATTATGCCCCCTTGCCTTATGCAACAGCAGTTCTGCGAGCGTTCCAAAAACCCGCTAGTCTCCGCTGATCGCGGTGCGGCCGAAAATCCGGAAAGCTGTTTTTGCTTTTTCGACGATTTCTATGCCTTGGCGCATACCACCCTGCAAATGCCTCCGAGTTGCCGTTAGCAACTTAATCGCAGCAACTGTTTGAATGTAGGTCAGCTTTTGGCGAACTAATACGGAGACTGCAACGACGGCTTGTTCACGACTGCGGGCCCGCCCATTGTTTCGCCGGAATCTTTGCTTTCCTATGTCTGGTGTCTTGAACCGGACAGGTGGCAACCGGCCCATCGCCAGTCATTGAGAGGGAAGGGCGCTTGCTTCTGTTTGAGCCGAATGAGCGTCGAAGGTCGATGCTTGAGCTCGCAATCAGGAGTAAGTCCCATGATCAAGTCGATCCCGCTGACCAAGTTGGTCCAGTCCCCTCGCAACGTCCGCCGTCACGGTGATCCAGCTGCAGATTCCGAACTGAAAGCGAGCATTGCAGCCCATGGGTTGTTGCAGAACCTCATCGTCCGGCCTGCGGCTCGTAGCAAATTCGAGGTTGAAGCTGGAGAGCGTCGCCGGTGCGCCTTGCTGGCGCTTG
>JAGREL010000317.1 GCA_020446575.1 Novosphingobium sp.
CGCAATCGTGGCACATGTATTCGCCTTCGCCGCCGCCGGGCGCGGGTCCGGTCGTGTCGGAGCGCATCGCCTATTCGCAGCGGATGGTCGAGGAATGGATGAATTTCTGCCCGGGGCAGAAGCCGATGCATCCCTATATCGACAAGGGTGCCTATCAGTTGTGCGAGGACGAGGAGGTTGTCGCTCTCGATTTCCGGACGACCTATCCATATCACTTCTACAAGGTGCAGACGATGGACTCGATGCTGGTGCCCGGTCCTGATCCGGTCGGCCTCTTCCGGTTCCATCGGCACTTTCTCCAGCACCTGCAGTGGAACACCGGCAGAAACCGTTGGGTCTGCAAGGGCCCCAGCCATCAGGGTAATCTTAGCGGCCTCTTCGAGGCCTATCCCGACGCCCTGTGTATTTGGCCGCATCGTCCCATCGGCGACATTTTCGCCTCGATCGTCACGCTCACCGCGATGATCTACGATACGATAACGGGACGGCCGAGCAACATCGAGCAGACCGCCAAGATGCTGGCCGAAGGCATGCGTATGGGGTTGGACAGCGTTCTGGCCAATGACTTGATCGACGATCCGCGGATCATGCATCTGCCGTTCCGCGAGATTACCGCCGATCCGATCGGCGTCATTCGCCAGATCTATGGTCAGCAAGGCCGCGAAGTCTCGACCGACTTCGAAGACCGCGTTCGCGCATGGCTGGATGCACCGGAAAACGCCGTCGACCGTTATGGCCGCTATCCCTATTCCTACGAGGCACTCGGGCTCGAGCGTGCGGCGATCGAAGAACTTTTTGCCGACTACAGCAAACGTTTCGGACTGGATTGAAAAAGGGGGAGCATGGGCATGACGGATGAGGGCTATTTCCTTTCGAGCGAAAACCCTATCGCCAACATCGATGAGCGCGCGATGGAAGACACGGCCTTGCGTCTGTTGCGGCATCCGGAAGTCGAGAAGGCCAAGGGTATGGCGTCCTATCTCTTTCGCGAAGTCTTCCAGCGGACTGCCGGCGAACAGATGGCGCGGTTCGAGGACGCGATAGACGAATACGTCTTCCACTATGCTATGCGGGCGGCGGCAAGCGACGGGCAGCATCCCGGCGTACTGCGTTTCATGACGCCGCCGCATCACTGGTTCGGGCGTGACGTGCCGGGCTCGCGCTGGGGTGCCGACAGCCCGGACTTTGCCTATCGCATCATTCCGGTCTCGTCTGACGGGCGCTACGAAATCCATGGCCGGCCCACGTGCGACAAGCCGCCGACCGCGCATTATGCGCTGATGGCGGACAACACTGCGGCGCCGACCATCATCAGCCTGCTCGACGGGCTCGATGTCGTGACGGACGCGAATGGCGAATTCACGATCACGGTCGATGCCGAGCCCGCCGGAGAGCGGAAGAACCATATCCAGACCAGGCCCGGCGCGTTTCAGATCTGGATTCGCGACGCCATGGGCGATTGGGTCGAACAATCGCCCAATGCGCTACGCGTGACCCGGCTCAATCCGCCGCAGCGCGACCCGCTGAGCGACGATGAACTGGCGCAATGGGCGGCCCGCGCTCTGCTAGACGGTGTATATTACCATTACTACCTCAGTGCGGGCCTTACGCTCAAAGAGCCCAACGAGCTTCATCCGCCGGGCTCCTCGGCCGCATTGGGAGGCATGGCCAGCCAGTACACCTGCAGCGCGAATATCGTGCTCGACAAGGACGAAGCGCTGATCATCACAGCCAGCGGATCCGGCGCGTTGTTCCGCAATGCCGTGCTGGTCGATGTCTTCATGAACACGCTGAATTACTGGGACCATACCAGCAGCCTGAACCACGCGCAGATGGAGCCCGACGAAAACGGGCTGTTCACCTATGTGGTCGCGCACGAGGATCCGGGCGTCCACAACTGGCTGGACACTACCGGATTTCGCCAGACGATTTTCGGACAGCGCTGGCAATCTTTCCCGGGCGGCGCGGCAAAAGAGATCCCGACGATCGAAGGCCGCGTCGTCAAGTTCAAGAACCTGTCCAAGGAACTGCCCAAGGGAGTGCGGATGATCGATGCCGCCGCGCGCGAGCAGCAGCTGGCCGCGCGCAGAGCCGGTTTCGACAAGCGTTTCGTGGATCGGTAGCCGGGCCGGGCCTCGCGCGCTCCCGCGCCTCACCTCGCCAGTTCGCGCACCCGTGCAAGCAGCGGCCGGCGATTTGATCGGTCGGCTTCGAAACGCGCGAGTTCTTCGTCCCGGTCCAGGATCGCGCCGATGATGCGGTGCCGGCCCGCTTTCCAGCTATCCAGCCTGACGAGGCCGCGATCACCAGTGTCGTTCGGTCGGCTTTCGGCAAAACGCAGCGTGACGCGAGTGAGCAATTCGAACAGTGGCCGGTTGACCATGCGGAACAGCAGATCCTGAAATTCCGTCTCGGTCTGTCCCATGTCGGCATCGCTGGCGCAGGCATCGACTTTCGGCAGAAACTGCTCCAGCTCCTCGTGGAGTTCGTCATCCCGACACTGGGCCGCTGCGGCGGCGAGTTCGTTGAACAGCAGCGACGTCATTTCGAGCGCTTCTTCCCACGAACTCGGCTGGGTTCTCATATACGCGGCGAGCGAGCGTTCCAGCGCAGCCTCGTCGGGACGCTTCCCGTAATAGCCACCGCCTGGCCCGCGCCGGACGTCGAGCAGCCCTTCGTGCTCGAGCACACGTGCCGCCTGTTGCACGGTGACAATGCCGACGCCCAGCGCCTCGGCAAGACTGGTCAGCGATCCGATGCGGCTTTCGGGTTCGGTTGCGTAGATCATTTCGCGCAGCCGGTCGGCGGTCGCCTGCACGGGCCGTTGGCGCCTGCGTGAGCGCTTCCTGGCATTAGTGTTCGTTTCATCGGCCATTTTTGCCGTTCCTCGCCAATTTTGGCCTAATTATATGCCTATAATTGAGCATATCAAGCATAGTGAAGCCTAGAGAATCCCGATTGACGGCCCATAAGGCGGTCTATAATTCTTTTTCCAAATTGTATCGGCGGAGCGATTCTCAGCCAGCCGAAATCCGAGAGAGGACCGGAACGATGACCTTCCAGAGCCCGCAATCCGATATGCTGCCGCGCTCGACATTGATTATCGGCGACAAGGTTGAAGAGCAGGGTAGTGGAGGGAAGATCGCACACGTCTATCCCGGCAACGGCAGCGTTACCCGCGAGATCACAATGGCAGGTCCCGACGACGTCGACCGTGCCGTCGCGGCAGCGCGTGCGGCACTGCCGGAATGGAAGGCGATGCCGGGCGATCAGCGGCGCAACCTGCTTTTCAGGCTCGCCGAGCTGCTTGAGGCCAAGTCGATGGACTTTGCGCCGTCGCTGATTTCGGAGAACGGTTCGATCGCCATGGCCGCTCCCTTCATGGGTTACGATGCCGCGCAGAAGTTCCGCTATTTCGGCGGCTGGACGGACAAGATCCATGGCCGCACCGTTCCGATGTGGGGCGCGCCGGCGCACGACTACGTGACTTACGAGCCTTACGGCGTCGTCGGCGTGATCGTGCCGTGGAATGGCCCGCTGTTCGCCGCGACGATGGTGATGGCGCCTGCCCTTGCTGCAGGCAATTGCATCGTTTTGAAATCGCCCGACCTTGCACCCTATAGCGCCATGAAGCTGGTCGAGCTGATGCTCGAGGCCGGCTTTCCGGCAGGCGTCGTCAATCTCATCACCGGTGCCGCCGATGTGGGCGAGGCGATGGTTTCGCATCCGGGCATCGACAAGATCCAGTTCATCGGATCGGGCAACACCGCCCGCAAGGTTCTCGCCAACGCTGCGCAGTCGCTGAAGCCCTGTGGTCTTGAACTGGGCGGCAAGTCGGCGGTGATCGTGTTCGACGATGCCGATCTCGGGCAGGCGGCGCAGAAGGGCATTTCCGGCGCGGTGAGCGCAAACGGTCAGGGCTGCGTGAACGGCACGCGGCTGCTCGTCCAGCGATCCATTTACGAACCTTATTTGCAGGCGCTTACAGCGGTCGCCGGTCACATCGTCGTCGGTGACCCGATGGATCAGTCGACGATGATGGGGCCGGTCATTTCGGAAGCCGCGCTGCAACGAATCTCCGGCATGATCGAACGCGGAGAGGAGGAGGGCGGCCGGCTTGTTTGCGGCGGCGAGCGCATGGGTGGCGATCACGCCGATGGCTTCTTCCTGCCGATCACCGTGCTGGCCGACGTCCCCAACGACAGCGAGATCGCCCAGCACGAGGTTTTCGGACCCGTCCTGGTGGTTAGCCCCTTCGA
The DNA here is from genome assembly GCA_020446575.1 of Novosphingobium sp. Taxonomy (GTDB): domain Bacteria; phylum Pseudomonadota; class Alphaproteobacteria; order Sphingomonadales; family Sphingomonadaceae; genus Novosphingobium. Next base: position 4,260 of record JAGREL010000317.1, read on the forward strand.
TACCGAGGAAGAGGCGATCACGCTTGCCAACGGCACCGACTACGGGCTGGGCGCCTATGTCCACACGCAGAACCTGAGGCGCGCGCATTACGTCACCAGTCAGCTCGATGCAGGCATGATCCATGTCAACGGATCGGGCGAGGCGATGCAACCCAATGCGCCGTTCGGCGGCTACAAGCACAGCGGCCATGGCAGGCTGGGCGGCGTCGAGGGGCTGCACGCATTCCTGCAACCCAAGAACATCTGGATAAACCTGGCGCAATAGACGCCAATTTCGGGAGAGAATTAGATGACATTGCTCGATCCCGCCGAACGCACGGCACGCGGCCTTGCGACCCAGGCGGAACTGACGGGCGCGCCTGCGCCCGATCCGAAGACGCTGCTCGACGAGACCTGGCGCGATTTCATCTATGCCGAAGTCTGGACCCGGCCCGGGCTCGACGTGCGCGCGCGTTTCCTGATCTCGATGGCAGCCACGGCCAGCAACAACGGCCCGAAGGATGCACTCGACGGCTATGTCCGCGGCGCGCTGGCGACGAAGGAACTCAGCCTGTCTGAGCTGCGGGAAGCGGCGCTGCATCTTGCGGTTTACAGCGGCTGGGACAAGGGTGGTGAACTCGATGCGGCGGTAACCCGGGTGCGGGATTCGCTCGGGCTCGACCCCGTCAAGCTCGATCCGATTCGCGCCGAACCCTGGGACCCGCAGGAGCGCATGGAAAAGGGCGCGAAGGAATTCGAGAAGGTGATGACCTTCGGCGGACCGCAGCCCGGCAACGGTTTTCCCTATTTGCAGGACGGCATCCTCAATTTCGTGTTCGGCGAGATGTGGTGCCGCCGGGGTCTCGATGAACGCTCGCGGCGCTGGATTACGCTGGTCGGCGTAGCGGATTCGCGAGCCGAGACGCCGATCAAGAGCCATTACCACGCGGCCATGGCGAGCGGGAATTGCACGGCGGCCGAACTGCACGAGTTCGTCCTGCAATACGCGATCCATGCGGGATGGCCGAAGGCATCGGAAGTGCAGGGTGTAGTGTTTGAGATGGCGGCCAAGATCGACAAGGGTCTGCCCTGGAACGGCTGATTTAGGAGTTCGGATTGACACTGATTCCCGACATGAACGGCGAAGCCGCCGTCGTCACCGGCGCGGCTTCCGGGCTGGGGCGCGCAACCGCCGTGAAGCTGGCCGAGGCCGGGGCGAACCTGTGCCTGGTCGATCTCAATAAAGCGGGCCTGCAGGAAACCTCCGGCCTGCTTTCCGGTGCCGGAGTAGAGGTGATCCTCCACCCGGCGGACCTCTCCGATCCCGATGCCTGCAAGCCTGCGGTCGATGCCGCGGTCGAGCGTTTCGGGCGGCTCGATGCGCTGTGCAACATTGCCGGCCTCATCAGGTTCGCAAACAGTCCGCAGATGCCGCGTGAGGACTGGGACCGGACCATTGCCGTCAACCTTACTGCACCGTTCCTGCTTTCGCAGGCGGCGATCCCCCACCTGCTCGAGACCGAGGGAGCGATCGTCAACTGCTCATCGACGGCGGCTTTCGTCGGCGAGGCCTATGCCGCCGCCTACTGCGCCAGCAAGGCCGGGCTGCTGCAGATGACCAAGGCGATGGCGATGGA
>JAGREL010000318.1 GCA_020446575.1 Novosphingobium sp.
AACGCTTGCCGCCAGCGAATTCCTCAAGAGGTTCACATGAGCGAAAGATGCGGCCTCGTCGCTGTGATCGGCGCGCCCAATGCGGGCAAGTCGACGCTGGTCAATGCGCTCGTCGGCCAGAAGGTCGCGATCGTCTCGCCGAAGGCACAGACGACACGCGCCCGGCTGCTCGGTATTGCACTGCATGCGGACGCGCAGATCATCCTGGCCGATACGCCGGGAATTTTCGCGCCGAAACGCAGGCTCGATCGTGCAATGGTCTCCGCAGCATGGGAGGGCGCTCACGAGGCGGACGCCATCCTGCTGGTGGTCGATTCGATCAAGCTGCGCCGGCACGAACTCGAGCCCCTGCTCGAAACGCTGAAGGCCCGACCGGAGCGCAAGCTGCTGGCGCTCAACAAGGTCGACGCCTGCGCCAAGGAACCGCTGCTCGCCTTGGCTCAGGAACTGACCGCTGCTGCCGATTTCGACGAGGTGTTCTTCGTCTCGGCACTGACTGGGGACGGCGTGCCGGAACTCAAGGCGCGACTGGCTGAGCTGATGCCGGAGGGACCGTGGCATTACCCCGAGGATCAGGTGTCGAATGCCAGCGAGCGCCTCCTCGCCTGCGAGATCACCCGTGAGCAGCTCTATTGCCAGCTGCATGACGAGCTACCGTATGACAGCGCGGTGCGCCCGGAAAGCTACAAACACCGCAAGGATGGCTCGGTCGAAATACGCCAGCAGATCGTTGTTGCGCGCGAAAGCCAGAAGGCAATCGTGCTCGGCAAGGGCGGTTTGCGGATCAAGGCGATCGGCGAGGCGGCGCGCAAGGAGCTGTCCGAACTGCTTGGCGTCAAGGTGCACCTGTTTCTCCACGTCAAGGTAGAGGAAAACTGGCCCGAAGCCCGCGACATTTACGAGGAAATGGGTCTCGACTGGGTCAAGTGATGCGCCGGGCTCGGGTCCGCCTTGCTTGATAGCGCTGTCTATCCGCGATACCCGTGCCGGATCGAAACCGCTCCGGGAGAGAGCCCATGACTGCCACGATAGACACGGTCGGCAGCAAGACGCTTCGAATCCAGCCGATTTCGCCCGCCCTCGGCGCGGAAGTGGAAGGCGTGGACCTGACGCAGCCGCTATCGGACGAGACTGTCGCCGAAATCCGCGCCGCCGTAGTCGAATTCAAAGTGATCTTCTTCCGCGATCAGGACATCACCCCCGAACAGCATGTCGCCTTCGGCCGGCGCTTCGGCGATCTTGAAATTCATCCATCGACGCCGGACGACCAACCCCATCGCGAGATCCTGCACCTCAAGAGCGGCGGAGAGGGGGCGCTAAGGGCAGACATCTGGCATTCGGACGTCACGTACAGACCCTGCCCTTCCTTCGGTTCGATCCTGCGTGCCCGAACGATCCCGCCGGTCGGCGGCGACACACTGTTCTGCAACATGGCGCTGGCCTACGAAGGGCTGTCGCCGGCGATGAAAGACTGGCTGTGCACGCTTTCCGCCGAGCACGATATCCTCGCGTCGGGCCGGACCGAAGGTGTCGATGTCGAGCGCGTGCGCAAGCTCTTTCCGATTGTCGAACACCCGGTGATCCGTACCCACCCCGAGACGGGCGAGCGCGTGGTCTACGTCAACCGCACCTTTACCAGCCGGATCAAGGGGCTGAGCGAAAAGGAAAGCGACTGGCTGCTCGATCACCTGAGCGCGCTTGCCAGCGTGCCCGAATACCAGTGCCGCTTCAAATGGCAGCCGAATTCGATCGCCTTCTGGGACAACCGCGCGACCCAGCATTATGCCTCGACCGATTACCTCCCCGCATTCAGGCACATGGAGCGGGTGACGGTGATTGGCGACAAGCCCTATTTCGAGCCTTGAGCGCGTCCAGATCCATGTGGTTGCGCCAGGCAACCGTCGCGCTTGCAGCGCTGCTCCTTGCCTCTTGCAGCGTCTTCGGCGGCCGGCCGCAGGGCTCCGAGGCGGTGCCCGGCGGCCGCTATGTGGCAATGGGCAGCTCGATGGCCGCGGGGCCCGGCCTCGGCCCGCCGAAGCCCGACACGCCCGCTCGCTGCATGCGCACATTCGCCAACTATCCGACGCGGCTGGCCGAGCGGCTTCTTCTGACGCTTTTCGATGCGACGTGCAGCGGAGCGACGACCGATCATATCCTGGGGCCCTGGAACGAACTGCCGGCCCAGATCGACGCCGTGACGGCGGATACCGACCTCGTTACCGTCACCATCGGCGGCAACGATCTGAACTATGTCGGCGGCCTGCTCGCCGCGACCTGCGGCGCGGAAGGCACGATCACGATCGCGGGCAATGTCTATCCTTGCCCGCCCCGCAGGCTCCCCCTTGACGAGGACTTCGACCGGGTCGAGGCAAACCTGCGTGAAATCGCACGGCAAGTGAAAGCACGGGCACCCAAGGCCAGGCTGGTTTTCGTGCAATACCTAACCCTGGTCCCAGACGTACTGTGCGATGCGACGCCGATTTCGCCGCAAGATGCGGACATCGCCCGCGGCATTGCAGCGCGGCTTGCCTCGATCACGGCCAAAGTTGCGCGCGAAACCCGAGCCATGGTGGTTCCGGCCGACCTGCTCTCACGCAATCACACGCCTTGCGATGCCGAACCCTGGGCGGTCGGCTCCCCGCCTGACTATGACGGATCTCAAGGCGCGCCCTGGCATCCCAACTTTTCGGGCATGAAGGGCGTGGCCGATGCGCTCGCGGCGCAGCTGGGCGGTTAACGGTAACTAGCCGCTTGTCTTGGCGGCGGCCTTCTTCTTCGCGGGTGCCTTCTTGCGCCCCCGGCCTTTCTTTGCCGGGCCCTTCGCGACCTTCTCGTCGATCAGGCGGATCGCTTCTTCTTCGGTCACGTCCTCCGGCTGGCGGTCGCGAGGTAAAGTCGCGTTGGTGGTTCCGTCCGTGACATAGGGGCCGTAGCGCCCGGCAAGCAGCTTGATCTCGCCGCCCGAGGTCGGATGGTTGCCGAAAGTCTTGATCGGTTCGGCCTTGGCCCGGCCGCGACCGCCGAAATTGGCAGCATCGGCAAGCTTGGCGACCGCGGCATTCATGCCGGTATCGAAGACTTCCGCAGTGGAAGCCAGCTTGGCGTATTTGCCGTCATGGACGAGATAGGGTCCGTACCGCCCGATACTGGCAGCGATCGGCTTACCGGTTTCGGGATGTTCGCCGATCTCGCGCGGCAGGCCGAGCAGCTTGACCGCCCAGTCGAAAGTCAGCTCGTCTATGTCCTTGGGGATCGAAGCACGCTTGGCTTCCTTGCCGGAGCCCATTTGCACATAAGGTCCGAACCGCCCGGACTTGCGAACGATCGGCTCTCCGGTCTCGGGATGCGTGCCAAGCTCGACATCTTCCCCGCCGTCCTGCGATCCGCCAGGCTGGGCAAATTTGCGGGTATATTTGCATTCCGGATAGTTCGAGCAAGCAACGAAGGCACCATAGCGTCCGCCGCGCAGGGCGAGCCGGCCAGTACCGCATTTCGGGCACAGCCGGGGATCGCCACCGTCTTCGTTGGGCGGAAACAGGTAATCGGAGAGGAACTCGTCAAGCACTTCGGTGACTTCGCTCGGCTTGCGTTCCATCACCTCGTCGGACTTGGGCTTGAAATCCCGCCAGAAGGCATCGAGCACGTCCTTCCAGGCGGCTCTTCCGCCCGAAACGTCGTCTAGTTCCTCCTCCATCCCGGCGGTGAACTCGTAAGCCACGTAGCGCGGAAAGAAGCGCTCCAAAAACGCCGTGAGGAGCCGCCCGGATTCCTCTGCAAAGAATCGGTTTTTCTCGGTGCGGACATAGTTGCGGTCCTTCAACACCTGGAGCGTTGCGGCGTAGGTAGATGGCCGGCCGATCCCGAGTTCCTCCAGCCGCTTGACAAGGCTCGCTTCTGAATAGCGCGGTGGAGGCTGCGTGAAGTGCTGGGTGGCATCGACCCCCTTCTTAAGCGGCGCATCACCCTTGTTCAAAACCGGGAGCAGACCGCTCTCGTCCTCGTCGCCATCCTTGCCGCCACTCCCGCGATCATCCCGGCCCTCTTCGTAGACTGCCAGGAATCCGGGGAACTTTACAACCTGTCCGGTCGCGCGCAGCTCGTGCTGCCCGGTTCCGTCGCGCAGGGTCACGGTCGTGCGTTCAAGGCTGGCGGAGGCCATCTGGCTCGCCAGCGCACGCTTCCAGATCAGCGAATAGAGCTTGGCTTCATCGCCGCTGCCGAAATGGTCGCGGGTGAATTCAGTCGGCCGGATCGCTTCATGCGCTTCCTGCGCATTCTTAGCCTTGGTTGAATAGTGGCGCGGCTTTTCGGGCAGGTAGTGCCCGTCATAGCGATCGTTGATTGCCTGCCTGGCGGCGGAAATCGCCGATGAATCCATCTGGACCCCATCGGTACGCATGTAGGTGATCGCGCCGGCCTCATAAAGGTTCTGCGCCACGCGCATCGTATGGCTGGCAGAAAAGCCAAGCTTGCGCGCCGCTTCCTGCTGTAGCGTCGAGGTGGTGAAAGGCGGCTGCGGATTGCGTTTCTGCGGCCTTGTCTCGACGTCTTCGACACGGAAGGCCCCGGACTCGACCGCAGCCTTGGCTCGCATGGCGATGCCTTCATCGCCGAGACTGAGCTTGTCGAGCTTCTCACCGCCGAACGCCACCAGGCGGCCTTCGAACTCGGTGCCGTCCTGCTCCAGCCGCGCGACGACCGACCAGTATTCCTGCGGCTTGAATATCTCGATCTCGCGCTCACGGTCGACGATCAGCCGCAATGCGACCGACTGCACCCGCCCCGCGCTTTTCGCACCCGGCAGCTTGCGCCAAAGAACAGGCGAAAGGGTGAAGCCGAACAGGTAGTCGAGTGCCCGGCGCGCGAGATAGGCGTCGATCAGATCCTGATCGAGTTCGCGCGGCTTCGCCATGGCGCCGGTCACCGCGTCCTTGGTGATGGCGTTGAAAGTGACCCGCTGCACGTCCTTGGGCAGTGCCCGGCGCTTGGCCAGTAATTCCTGCACGTGCCAGCTGATCGCCTCGCCCTCG
>JAGREL010000319.1:0-18585 GCA_020446575.1 Novosphingobium sp.
GGAGAGCTTCCCGGACTACCTCGACCTGCTCGACAGCCGCCGGTTCGACGTCGATATCGCCACCCAGATTCCGCACGCGCCCCTGCGGGTCTATGTGATGGGCGAGCGCGCGGCGGACAAGGATCCGGCGACCGGGGACGATATCGCGCGAATGGGCGCTCTGGCGCGCGAGGCAATCGATGCCGGCGCGCTCGGCTTCTCGACATCGCGCAGCCTCAATCACCGCGCGAGCGATGGCACTATTACCTATAGCTACGCCGCTGCTTCCGAGGAGCTTGCCGGCATCGCGTGCGGCATGGCCGCAAGTGGCAGGGGCGTGCTGCAATTCATATCCGATTTCGACGATGTCGATGAGGAATTCTCGATCGTGCGCCGGATGGCCAGGGAATCGGGCCGGCCGCTTTCGCTCTCGCTCATCCAGATGCCCCATGTCCCCGATCGATGGCGCATGGTCTTGGACCGGATCGAGCAGGCGCGTGCCGAGGGCGAGACGATCCGCGCGCAGGTTTGCGGACGGCCGATCGGCGTCATGATGGCGCTCGATTTCAGCCGCAATCCCTTCATGATGTGCAAGTCCTATTGCGAAGTCGCAGACCTCGACGACGAGGCGAGGCTTGCCGCATTGCGCGATCCGGAGCGTCGCAGCCGTATCCTTGCCGAATTTGCAGACTATCGCGACGAGGAGCCGTTCGCGCTACGCAGCGATTTCGGCAGGATGTATGAATTGGGCGAGGTTCCGGACTATGAGCCGAGGCCGGAAGACAGCCTGCAGGCCCGGGCAGAGCGCGAGGGCAGGGACCCTGCAGACCTCGCCTATGAGGTTCTCGTCGACCGGAATGGCGTGATCTACGTTCCCGCTGCGAATTACAGCAACAACAGCCTCGATGCCGTCAGGACGATGCTCGCTCACCCGGCCAGCATTCTCGGTCTTGGGGACGGAGGCGCGCATTGCAGCCTGCTGTGCGATGCCAGCATGACCACGCATATGCTGACACGCTGGGTCAAGCCCGACGGTGCAGCGGATGATAGTGAGGGAATGCCGCTCGAACAGGTCGTGAAGGCGCTGACCACCGACACGGCCGATGCGGTTGGCCTTGGCGACAGAGGGCAAATAGGGATCGGCATGCGCGCGGACCTCAATATCATCGACCTTGCCAATCTGGGGCTGATGAAGCCCGAGGCGTTCGCCGATCTGCCCAACGGTGCCAAGCGGCTTGGCCAGCGCGCGACCGGCTATGACGCCACGATCGTTGCGGGCCAGGTAACCTATCGCAAGGGCGAGCCGACGGGCGCGCTGCCGGGGCGTCTGGTTCGCGGTTCCCGCCCGCGCCTGAACTGAAGGGAAATTCCATATGGCCGAGCCTGAGTTCGACCTCGTCATTCGCAATGGCACGATCGTCGACGGCAGCGGCCGGCCGGCGCACCGCGGCGATATCGGCATTGTCGGCGAATGGATCGATGCGGTCGGCGACATCGGGGGACGCGGAAAGCGCGAGATCGATGCCCAAGGCATGCTGGTGACGCCGGGCTTCGTCGACATCCACACGCATTACGACGGTCAACTCGTGTGGTCCGATCGCCTGTCGCCTTCCTCGGATCACGGCGTCACTACCGTTGTCACCGGGAACTGCGGAATAGGATTCGCCCCGTGCCGCTCGCAGGATCATCAGGCCCTCATCGAGCTGATGGAAGGGGTCGAGGATATTCCCGAAGCGGTTACTTCGGCCGGACTCACGTGGGAATGGGAATCCTTTCCCGAATTCCTCGATGTCATCGAACGGCGCGCGCACGATATCGATTTTGCGGCATTGCTGCCGCATTCGCCGTTGCGGGTCTACGTCATGGGCGAAAGAGCGATCCGCCGCGAGGAAGCCGGGGATGACGACCTGCGCAGGATGAAGGAGCTCACGGCGGAAGCGCTCGCAGCCGGGGCGCTTGGGCTGGGCACTTCGCGTTTGAGCTATCATCGCACCTCGACCGGCGAATTCATTCCCAGCCTCGGTGCCACCGAAAAGGAACTCCACGTCATTGCCGAGGCCATGACCGAAGCTGACAGCGGGATCCTGCAGATGGTTTCAAACATGAATGCCGATGAGCTGGAGCAGGAATTCGGTCTTATGCGCGATCTGGCCCAGCAGTCTGGCCGGCCCCTGACATATACCCAGGCGCAAACCACCGCGGCACCCGAACAGTGGCGTGACATCCTGAAGATGCTTCACTCCGCCAATGACAACGGTGCGAACATCAAGGCGCAACTCTTTCCCAGGCCGATCGGGATGATCATCGGCTTGCGCACATCGGCCAATCCGTTCTGCATGTCGCCCAGCTGGGCGGAGATCGCGGACCTCCCGCTTCGGGAGAAGGTGAAGCGGATGCGCGATCCGGAGATGCGCCGGCGGCTGATCGCGGAGGAGCCGGAAGATCCGACTAACCCGCTGTTCAGGATGGCCCGGAATTTCGAGCTGATCTTCCCTCTCGGCAAGCAACCGGACTACGAGCCGGATCGTTCGCAAAGCATCAAGGCGCTTGCCGCTGCCGCCGGCGTTTCGCCGGACGAGTATGTATATGACCGCCTGCTCGAAGAGGACGGCGAGGCCCTGCTGCTCGTGGCGCTGGGCAATTATGCGCAATACAGCCTCGATTTCGTGAAGCAGATGCTCGAAGATCCGAACGTCGTTGTCGGGCTGGGGGATGGTGGCGCGCATTACGGCATGATCTGCGATGCGAGCTACACGACTTTCGCGCTGACCCATTGGGCACGGGACCGCCGTGGCGAGCGCTTCTCCGTTGAAGAAGTGGTGCGGATGCTCACGAGCGAACCGGCGCGGGTGGTCGGCTTCGCCGACCGCGGGCTGCTGCAGCCCGGCTATCGTGCCCACGTGAACGTCATCGATCATGCTCGCCTCAGGCTGCTTCAGCCCGATATCGTTCACGACCTGCCGGGCGGAGGCCGACGCCTGCACCAAAAAGCAGAAGGCTACGTCGCGACAATCGCCAATGGAGCGGTGATCATGGAAAATGGCCATCCGACGGGCGCCTTGCCGGGCCGGCTGCTGCGCGGCCGGCAGGAAGCAATGCAAGGCGACGCGCAGTCTGTCGCAGCTGAATAGGAGGCAGAGGATGGCAACCGTAGCTCCGCTCAAATCGAAGCAGCCGACCGCCAGGGAATTGCTGCAGAACATCAAAATCATCGACGTCGATACGCACATAAGCGAGTGGCATGACCTGTGGACGTCGCGCGCGCCGGAGAAGCTCAAGAACCTGGTGCCACGCGTCGTCGATACGGGCGGAAAGCGCCAGTGGGTTATCGGCGAGGACCAGTTCCTGTTCGACTCATTCGCCAGTTGCTCTGTCATGCCCGACGGCAGCAAGGCCACGGGCGTGGGCTTCTTCGACCGGGACGTCGGCCAGATCCACAAGGCTGCGCATGACGTTAAGGAACGCGTCAAGTTCATGGACGAGCAGGGCATTCATGCGCAGATCGTTTATCCGAACATCCTCGGATTCGGCGGCCAGCGCGGTATGGAGGTCGATGCCTCGCTGCGGCTGGCCAGTGTGCAGATCTTCAATGATGCAATGATCGAGATGCAGGAGGAGTCAGGGCAACGCATCTTCCCGATGGCGCTGTTGCCATGGTGGGACATCGAGGAATCGCTCAAGGAGACCGAGCGCTGCATGAAGGCGGGGCTGAAGGGTATCAACATCAATTCTGACCCGCATATTCACGGCGTTCCGTCGTTGGGCGAAGCGCATTGGAACCCGCTGTGGGACATGTGTCAGTCGAATGGCCTGCCGGTCAATTTCCACATCGGTGCATCGGACATCTCGACTTCATGGTATTTCAACGCGGCATGGCCCGAGATGTCCGGTGAGCAGAAGGTGACGCTGGGCGGGCTGATGTTGTTTGCCACCAACCAGCGAGTCATGGCGAGCATCCTCGCCTCGAAGTTCCTCGAACGATACCCGAGCCTGAAGATTGTGTCGGTCGAAAGCGGCGCCGGATGGATTCCTTTCCTTCTCGAAGGCCTCGAGTACATGAGCAGGGAGGGAGGAGTCGAATACGAGACGCCGCCCAGCGAAGTTTTTCGCCGCCAGATTTATGCGTGCACCTTCTTCGAGCGGCGAAATTTCGTCGATACTATCCGGAAGGTTGGCGTGGACAACATCATGTTCGAAACGGATTACCCGCATCCGGCCTGCCTGTATCCCGACAGCTTCGAATACATGACCGATGCGTTGGTTGAGATGACCGAAGAGGAGCGCTTCAAGGTTTTCAGCGGGAACGCCGCGAGGGTCTACAATATCGACATTGGCTGACGCCTTTCGCGATCGCGGTTCAGGCTGTCAGGCGAGTTTTGGCGTCGTTGCGACGTTTGCGCAGAATGCTGGAGCCGACGTGAGTGGAAAGGATGTCCTGCCGCAATTGGCGGGGCGGCGCCCCAAACCACCGGCGGCACGATCGCGATAGCACCGCGAGTTCGGAATATCCGAGGCGGCCGGCGATTTCGGTCAACGAGAGATCCTCGCGCGCAAGGTAGCGGAATGCCAGGTTTCTGCGCACCTCGTCGCGGATGGTCTCGAAGCTCGTTCCTTTCCTGGACAGCTGCCGGTTGAGCGTCCTTTCCTGAATGCGCAGGAGACCGGCGATGTTCCGGCGAGTGCAGTGTTCCGAACTGGTCAGGGTTCGGAAGACCGCCTGTCTCACCTTGATATCTATATCCTTGTGAAGAGCGGGATAGCGCTCGGCGATGATGCGCGCTTCTCTGGCGAAGCTCTCGGCATCGCAATCTGCCACTTTCGTCGAGAGGTCACGCTCGTCGAAGAACAGCCCGTCGTATTCCTGGCCGAATTTGACGACTGTATTGAATCGGCGAGCGTAGACGATGGGCGGACTGATATTGAGGTGGGAGAACCAGACCGTCCTCGATCTGGCGAAGCCGGCCGAGAGGAAAACGACGCTGTCATGCGTTAGCAGCATCAGCTGCTCGATCAGTTGAGGAAACAGCGCCAACCCGTCAAGCAGCTGAAAATGAAGGAATCCGCATTCTCCTTCGAAGTGATCGTCCAGCTCCATTATCAGGCCGGAATTGAAGGCTCCGATGTGGCGCATGCAGCATTCGAACGCGTCGCGAATGGTGGGAGCGGTACAGAAAAGCCGGTCGAGCGGTTCCATGGCGGCATGCATGGACTGGCGTTCCGCGAGGCGTAGACCGAGGTCCGAGCAGCCGAGGCGCGCAGCGGTGTCTTCGAGCAGCTGGCCGAGAGCGCGCACCGGCACTTTCGCCGATGGCTGAGCCAGAAGGGTGGGCTCGATCCCGGCCTGCTCCAGCAGCAGTTCGGGGTTTCCACCGAGTTCCCGGACGACTTCCTGATAGTTGGAAAGAAGTTTGGCGAGAGTGACATGGTTCTCGCCCGCACATGCCAGATCTGCAAGCCCGTCATGTGCCGAACTTCGCTGCCGCGAGACGGGAGCGGTCTCGTTACTGTCCCAAGCAGGTCCGGCTATTGCGGCTTTGGACGATCTGCCCATCCCGTATGCTCTCCAATCGGCCGCATTCTCCAATTTTCCAAGGAGTTGACGGTTAGTCAGATATCCTAGGTCAAGACTTGGGCCGTGACAAGGACTGCACCAATCGGCGAAGATGGGAACCTCGTCCGCGCCGGTCAGAAGGCGAACGCGCGTCCGAACGCTGCGTTCGCCTGCGACCAGCTAGCTCTGGCGGTTCTTTCCCTTGAGCTCGCGGCCGATGGTCATGCCGGCGACCCGACCCATGGTGATGGCATTGGCCACTGAATTGCCGCCGCCTACATAGCGTTCGCCCAGCACGCCGGCTCCCGACTCGCCGGCGGCGAAGAGGCCGGGGATGATCCGTCCGTCCTCGTCCAACGCGCGCGCGTCTGGATCGATGCGCGGCCCGACGCCGGTGAGAGTGAAGCCGCCGTTGACGTGGCGGAAGGCGTAGAAAGGGCCCTGCTCGATAGGGAAGAGTTCCTCCATGCTGCGCAGGAACCAGCGGTCGCGGCCGGCGGCGATATCCTCGTTGAACTGGTCGACTGTCACCCGCAGCGCACCCGGCCGCATGCCGCATTTCCCGGCCAGCGCCTCTATCGTTTCGGCCATGATGATGTCGCCGTTGGCCACGCAGTCGAGCACGAATTGAGGGTCCCAACCACGTGCGAAACCGCTGCGCGACGGATCGGCACGCAGCCTTCCGCCTTCGTCGAACACGCCCCAGACGTTGAAGCCCTGTTCCTTGATGAGGCCGGGCATGACCGCATAGGGCGCGGTTTCTGGTGCGAAACGCTGGCCCCTGCCGTTGACGTAGATCACCGAGGTCGGCTGATAGCCGTGAAAGCCTTCGGGTGCGTTGGGCAGGAACGGCCCCGAAACGGCGAGGCCGCAATTCCGGCCGATGATATGTGCGCCCGCCTGCTTGGCCATATGCACGCCGTCGCCGCGGGAGCCGGGGGCTGAGCCGGCGCGGGGATGATAGCCTTCGGGAAGCGTGGCGTATGCGTCGGGGAACCAGGCACGGACCATCGCTTCATCGGCATTGGCGATTCCGCCGCAGGCAAGCAGAACCGCATGCGAGCGTAATGTCTGTCCTTCGACCAGCACACCCTTCACCGCGCCGTCTTCGGTCAGCAGCTCGCGCACTCTGGTGTTGAGCACCAGCTCCACGCCCAGCACCGCGCGGCGGTTCTCCATCGCATCGATATAGACGCTGCCGCCTTCGGCCGGGCAGTGACCGCGCGGCGGCCATTCGACACCGGCGGAATAGAGCCCGCCACCTTCGACCGAACCGGGGAAGACAGGCTGCTTGGGCTTGTGGGCGATGCGTTCGGGATATGTGACGCCGATCGACATCAGCCATTCGAGCGTAGGCGTTGCCTCTTCGCAGAACCGGCGGATCAGCGCCGCCGGCGGACGCCACGCATTGAGCGTCATGTAGTAATCGTAATAGTCGTCGATGGAATCGGTCAGCCCCAGCTTGTGCTGCAGGCTGGTGTCAGCGGCGTTGAACACTCCGTCCGAAAGAGCGGTTGAACCGCCGATCCGGTCTTCGCCTTCCAGGATGATGACTTTGCATCCCGCTTCGGCTGCCCAGATGGCGCCGGCCATGCCCGCGCCGCCGGCGCCGATGACGATCAGGTCGTAGTCGACTTCTTCACCCATTCGATCCTCTCCAAGTTCCTACGGCCCATGTCTTTCGGGCTGCCGATGCGATCGATCCTCGTGTGCCTATCCCGCCGAGGTGCCGACGTCGGCAGTCCAGATGGCGCCGTGAACGCTGCTTGCGGCGTCCGATGCAAGAAAGGCCACGACTTTCGCTACTTCGGCAGGGTCGGCGAGCCCGCGCAGGCCCGAGTAGCGCTGCACCTTGGACCAATCGACATCCTCAGGCGGCGTCAGGCCCTCGGCAATGCCCGTCGCCATCGGGCCGGGGCAAACCGCGTTCACGCGTATCGGCTGTTCCGAATATTCCACCGCCAGCGTCTTCGTGAGGTTGATGAGCGCAGCCTTCGTGAGGCTGTAGGGCGCAGCGTAGGACGTGCCCATCAACCCGTTGGACGAGGCGACGTTCACGATATTGCCCTCCGCCGCGATGATGTGCGCAAGCGCGGCCTGGATAAGGAAGAAGGGTCCGGAAAGATTGACTGCAAGCACGCGGTTCCATTCATCCTCCGGTACGTCGGGAACGCGGTTGAAGCGCATAATCCCGGCGCAATTGACCAGCACCGAAAGATCACCCGATTGCTCGACGCAATCGGCAATAGCGTCGAAACAGGCTTGCCGTTCGGATACGTCCATGGCCCGGCTGTTAACCGTGCATCCCGTATCGCGCAGTTCCTGTGCCGTCTCCTCCAACTGCTCGGCAAGGATATCGACCAGATAAAGGGCGTACCCTTCAGCGGCGAGCACTCGCGCGATTTCCCTGCCGAGGCCTCTCGCAGCACCGGTAATGAAAGCTGTTCTTTCCGCCATGGTTTCCACCTCACATCAGCACCCGGTAATCCGGGATCGCATGGTGACCCACGCCGGTTTTCTTATCCGGCGCGAGTTTTGCGCGAGCCGAATTCAGCTTTCCGGCGTTTCGTCCGGAAGCCCGAGCGCCTTCTCATAGTTGCGGTGGAAGTTGCGGATCTTCATTTCCTGATAGGCCGAATACCAGATGTAGGGCGGGCTCTTTGCCTTCACGCCACGCTGGACGGACGGCACGTTGAAGACGTCCTGATCGGTGATCTTGCTCAGCGACAGCAGTTCGGGTGCATCGGTCCAGGGTTCGTCGAAGCCCAGCTTGCGATGCTTCGCCGGCGCCGGCCTTGGCTTGTCCTTGGGCCACGGTGCGAGCAGCAATATGTCCATGATGCTTTCTTCGGGATTGTCGCCATGCGGCCGGAAGCGGAAGCAGATGCGCATCCATCCTCCCCAGGGGTGAAGGTTGGGGAACAGATCGTTGAAGCCGCCACCATTCAGTTCGGCGTCCGAAAAGTCGGAAAGATCTTCGCCGGTCAGTGCCTGGATCAACGCCCTCTGGCCGTCGGCAGAAGCGCGATACTGGGCGAGCGCTTCCTCCTCCGTCACCATTATTCCGCGCTGCGGACTTCCGGGTGAGGGGTACTGAGCGGCCCGGCCCCAGTTGCCGAAGACATCGTAATGGCTGTTGGACAGGTCGCCGCTGGTAAGCATCTGGTGCGGGTGAGTGGCGATCACGTGATAGGCCTCCATGAAAGCCTCCATCACGACCTTCCAGTTGGCCCGGATCAGTTTCGAAACATTCGCCTGGGTATAGCGATGTTCGAAACCGTAGCGATTGTAGTGCTCCATCATTACCGGCCCGAGGAAGTCTTCCAGCGGCTCCGCGTCGGGATCGGGATTGATGAAGACGAAGCCCTCCCAGGTTGCGACCTTGACCGGCGGCAGCTGTGCCGCATCCTCGCGTACGCCGGGGAAATCCCACTCGGTCGTGATTTCCTTGAGGCTGCCGTCGAGATTCCACGACCAGCCGTGGAAGGGGCAGCGGAACACGGTTTCACCCCTGCCGGAGCAGTCCTTCAGAAGCCTGCCGCGATGCAGGCAGATGTTCTGATGCGCGCGGATGCCGTCTTCGGTGCGCACGACGAGATAGGAAAGATGCGCAATATCATAAACGTAGTAGTCACCTACATTCGGAATATCGTCCTCGCGGCAGGCCATCTGCCACGTCTTCTTCCAGATGTGCTCGACTTCAAGATCGTGATATTCCTTCTTCCAGTAGCGATCGGTGGAAATACGCTTGGGCCCACCCGGTATCGGATTGCGCATTTTGTAGGCATCGGGAACGCGGTCGGGTTTGCGGTCGTTGTCGAGGAAGAACTCGGGTTCGAAATAGCCGATGGACCGCCAGCCTTCCTCGGTTTCCTTGCCCTTGTCAGGCCGGTACTTGCCTACGATGCGCGGCATGTCGTCCATATGGGTGCCTGGGAAAGCCTCGATCGGGATCGAACCGTCGAAGGCCTTGGAGGGCGCACCCATCCAGATGACTTCGTGGTCGAGCGGGAGATCCGGCCCGCCGATGTAAAGCAGCATCAACGGGTCGGCTTGAGTGACTTCCCCTTCCAGCCATTCGCCGTCCCACTTGAAGATGCCATAGGTATTGCTGCCTTCCTTCTGGACCTTGACCTTGCCGTCGCCCAGATGCTCGTACATCGTGCCGGTCAGCGGGTGCGGTTCTCGTCTCATCTCGGCATTTCCTCTCTTCTCGATTGCGTTCTGGCCGCCACGCTACCGGGGGCGGCTGTGCCGAATCGCGGCCGATCTCACGGCGCTGGATCCTTGATGATTTCCATCATCGCATGTTTGCAGTGCTCGAGGTGCAGTTCGATCTGGTTGTTGCTGCCCAACAGGATATCGTGGAAGGCGAGCCCGGTGAGCACGCAATGCATGTATACGTTCGCCTCGATGAGCTTGTCGGTCTTCGCGTCCGTTCCGGCAAACACCTGCTCGATCGTGGCCCGTGTCAGGGCGATCGTGCGCCCATCGTCGCGGGAGATATCCTCGCTAAGCGCAATGCCGGCGTTGCGATGCCAGAAGGTGATTTCCACCGACGCGAGGAAGACATCGCTCTGGTAGTGTTTCCACGCGGAGTCGACGAACAGCGAGATGCGCTGCTCAAGGTCGAGCCCCGAATAGTCCTGAGATGCAACCGCCTCGTTGAACTGATCGCGCGAAAGCAGCACGATCTTCCTCAACAATTCCTCCTTGGACCCGAAGTGGTGCTGCACCGCGCCCCAGCTTACGCCGGTATGCCGGGCAATCCTCACCGGGCTGGCCGAGGGCAGGCCCTTTTTGCGGATGAGGTCCACGGTCGACATCAGCACGCGTTGCTGTGTCCTGTGGGACCTTTCCTGCTGGCGATTTGCGCCTGCTGCACGTCGCACTGAAACTCTCCCGAAGAATCGCCCGACTATGGCGATTCCCAAAGAAACATTACTCTAATATTGTAATTAGGCAAGCGCTCGCACCGCTCTGTCAGACGGCCTTCGGAACCGGGCAGGTGCGACCCGGCAGCTAGGCCATCGCGTCGGCACCGGCGCCGTTTTTCGCATCGCCTTCGAAATAGCCGAGGCCATAGTCGCCGCTGATCGTGGTGCGGTGCATCCGCCTTGGAATGGAGGCGTCGCAGCCGGTGACACAATGGAGGATGCGCCAATTGTCCCACGTCACCATCTGGCCCAGCTTCCACTGGTGGTAATAGGCGTTGGCGTTGTCCGCGATGTGGCGGCACACTTCCTCAAGCAAGGCATCGCCTTCGGGGTCCTCGTGGCCTTCGATCCCCACGGTATGCAGCAGGCCGACATGCAGGACCTTCTCGCCCGCCTTGTTGGTCCAGACTGCCGGATGCACTGAGCGCGGGACCTTCTTGGCCTCTTCCTCGACATTTACACCTTCCGTCGAGACCCGGATCGCGCGCAAGCTGGCGGGCCTGCCGAAGCGCATGTTCCAGGTCATCGTTCCGAGATGGTAGACGACGTTGAGTCCGTCGATTTCGCGTCGCAAATGTTCCGGAAGACTCCGGTAAAGATCCACCCCGTCGGCGAATCCGGTCAATCCGCCTTCCGGGGCGATGACGATGGGGCGCAGGACGCCGGCACGGTTGAGTTCGTTGTTGTAGGCATGATCGAAGTGCCACGGCAGCCAGTTCGCCAGCGGCTTTCCCTCGAGTTCGAGGATGACCTGATCCTCGACATCGCTGTTGATGTCGATGACGCCGGGCGCCAGATCGTTGCCCGCGCGGCTTACCGCCGCGACGGGATGATCTTTCAGCGGTCCGAGGACCTCGCTGATTGCGAGTTGCATATACGGAGATTCCTCGACCTCCTCGAACAGCAGGAATCCCCTGTCCTCGAAGGCCTGCTTGACAGCCGTGCGCGTTGCCTCGTCCTTCAGATTTTCCTGGGTTGCCCCGATGACTCTCGAGCCGAACGGCAAGCCTTCCTGCAGTTCGACAATCTCGACTTGCTTCGACATCCCAATTCTCCTCTCGTCCCGCCAGCCATTCGTCGGACAGGGTAGTCGGGCACCAATTTGATCCTACCCGGGCCCTCGGTTTCCATCAATTGGTCCGCACATGCCGCCTTGCCGAGCACGCAGACGTTGCCCGGCGAGGCGGCCACGCCGACGGCAGGAAGCCGTTGCGCAGCCCGGCAACGGCTGGTTAGGATGGCGTATCGGATAAAAGCTGGCGGCGCCATCGCGCCGGTTCTTATTAGGTTGGCTGCATCGGTACGCCTTTCGCCGACTTCGGGAGAAGAACGCCAAATGCTGGAAACCAGGACATCCACCTGCCACAAATGCGCAGCGAACTGCCCGATCATGGTGACGGTGGAAAACGGCATGGCGATGGCGGAACAGACTGCCGCCGGAGTGATCCTGCCGAGTTTCACGGGAGCGAACTGGAGGGAAGGCCGATGTCCGGAAATGTTGATACGCATGTCCACTATCTGGACGATCCGTACAGGTTCGACGACGAGCGGCCGCTGCACTATTTTGCCGACTTCACCAAGACCACGAACGCCCGCCTGGCGCCGCATCCGGTGCAGGTCAGGGACGGGCGCGGCGAAGTCGAGCGGCTTTCGCTAGACCGCGAAGGTTTCACGATCGTGCGATGGCCGACCAAGATCACGGACTTCATCGAGACCCGGGCGATCGAGCCCGAGTACATTGCGGAATGCGAGGACCTGATCCGCAAGTTGACCGGAGCGGTGGCGACGTGGTCCGCGGGACCGATCCATTGCCGCTTCGATGGCGTGTCCGATCCCAAGGAGCGCTACGACGGAAAGCCGGCGCATTACGTCCACGCAGACTACAGCGATGCTTCGGCCGCGCAGACGATCGAACATATTTGCGGCGAGCCTTCCCGTTACGCACGCTTTGCCATCTACAATATCTGGCGCGTCACCACGCCGCCTCCGCAAAGCAGGCCGCTGGGGGTTTGCGATGCAAGCAGCATCGGTGGCGCCGAGGAGTATGAATCGGGCGTCACGCTCAGCTATCCGGACGGGACCGACGTCGACTTCCTGACCACACTCTACCGGCCCAGAGCCGAGCATCGCTGGTACTACTTCAGCGATATGACTCCCGACGAAGTACTCGTCTTCAAGTCGCACGACACCGATGTGTCACGCGCCGGCCGCGTGCCACATTGCGCCTTTGCCGATAGCAATGTCACGAGTGGCGCGGTGCGGATGAGCATCGAGGCTCGAATATTGGCTGCATTCGAGGAACGTGCCGCCTAGGACAGACGTGTTCGAGCCGATAGCGGGCCGCGAGGAATTTGCAGAGCGTGTGGTGAATGCCGGGGGATACCGAACCCTGGCTTGCGGTGATACAGGCCAGCGGATTTTTGCCGAATCAGGAGAAGCAGGTGCCCGGCCTACGTCCCGAAATCGATCCCGAAGGCTTGCTGGAATACTCGGTTGTCTTCACCGACCGCTCGCTCAATCACATGAGCCAGGCGTTCCAGGGCGTCATGCGCGACATTCACGCCACGCTTTGCGAGGTCCACAACGCCACGACTGCCGTGGTCGTGCCGGGAGGCGGGACCTATGCCATGGAAGCCGTGGCCCGTCAGCTGGCGACCGGCCGCAAGGTGATGGTGATCCGCAACGGCTTCTTCTCCTATCGCTGGTCGCAGATATTCGAGGCCGGTTCGATCCCGGCCGAAGAGACCGTGCTGAAGGCTAAGCGGCTGGGCGAGAACAGCGACTCCCCCTTCGCACCTCCGCCGATCGAAGAGGTAGTCGCCAGAATCGGGGAAGAGCGGCCGGAACTCCTGTTCGCGCCGCATGTCGAGACCGCCTCGGGAATGATCCTGCCGGACGATTACGTGCGGGCGGTCGCTGATGCGGTGCACGAATATGGCGGGCTGTTCGTGCTGGATTGCATTGCTTCCGGCTGCGTGTGGGTGGACATGGAAACGGCCGGCGTCGACGTGTTGATCTCGGCGCCGCAGAAGGGCTGGTCGGCCCCGCCGTCTTCGGGCCTGGTGATGATGCGCGAGACTGCACTGGAGCGTTGCCGTGCGGCGAAATCGACGAGCTACGCCGCCGATCTGGGCAAGTGGCTGTCGATCATGGAAGCCTATCTGAACGGCGGCCACGCTTATCACGCGACTATGCCGACCGATGCCCTGCGCGTGCTGCGCAACGCGATGCTGGAGGCAAAAGCTGAAGGCTTCGACAGGCTCTGTGCTGCGCAGTGGGAGCAAGGCAACGCGGTGCGCGCGATGCTGGCCAACCGTGGCGTGCGATCCGTGGCCGCCGACGGTTTCGGGGCGCCGGGTGTCGTGGTTTCGTACACCGACGATCCGGACATTCAGAACGGCAGCAAGTTTGCCGCACTGGGCCTGCAGACGGCGGCCGGCGTGCCGCTGATGGTGGACGAGGGGCCCGACTTCCGGAGTTTCCGGCTGGGATTGTTCGGGCTCGACAAGCTCAGGGACGTGCCGGCGAGTCTGGCCCGGCTGGAGGCGGCGTTCGACCAGCTCTTCTAGCGTCGGAGGATGGTCTCGGCCGTCTTGCCCAGCTGTGGTCAGATTATCCGGCCTGCGTCCTGCCAGTATGCTTCGCGCAATTCGCGCTTGCGGATCTTGCCATTGGGGTCCCGCGGCAGCTTCTCGACGAAATCGACCGATGTCGGGCATTTGTAATGTGCAAGATTGTCCCGGCAGAAGGTTATGATCTCGCTTTCCGTCACTTCGGCGCGGGGCTCGATGATCGCTTTCACGCGCTCGCCCCAATGGTCGTCGGGAACGCCGATCACCGCCGCGTCGCCGACCGCCGGGTGATTGAACAGCACGGCTTCGACTTCGGCCGGATAGATGTTGGCACCGCCGCTGATGATCATGTCCTTCTTGCGGTCGGTGAGGAAGAGATAGCCGTCTTCGTCGAGACAGCCCATGTCGCCGAGCGTGAAGAAATCCCCTTTCCAGGTCTCGCTGTCGAGCTGCTCGGCGCCCTTGTAGCGGAACTTCATGATTGCGCGGGAATAGACCAGGCCGGTCTCGCCGGGCGGAAGGACATTGCCCTGCTCGTCCATGATGCGCAGCTCGGTGCCGGGCGGGAAGGCGCGGCCGACGCTGCCGGGTTTCTCGCGCCATTCAGCCGGTGAGATCATCGCCATGGCGCCTTCGGTGCCGCCATAGACTTCCCAGATGCTGTCTCGCGGAAAATACTCCATTGCCGCCGCCTTCACGTCGCGCGGGCAGGGCGCGGCCGAATGCAGGATCGCCTTGACCGAGCTGACATCGTATTTCCCCCGGACCTCTTCGGGCAGCGCCATGATGCGGATGAGGTGCGTCGGTACGCAGGTCAGCCAGGTGACCTTCTCGCGGTCGATCACCTTCAGGCATTCCTCGGCGTCGAAGCCGCCTTCCATCATCACCACGCGATGGCCTGCGCCCAGCGCCGAGGCGCCGAAGCCGATGGGCTGCGAATGGTATAGCGGGCCGCAGATCAGATGGACTTCCCCGGGCTCGCCGACGCCGAGCATGTCGAGCAGGCCGTTGCGGCCGGGAGCGGCCTTGGCCAGGACTTCGGCGGGGACGGGTTCGCGTTCGATTGCCTTTGGTTTGCCGGTGGTGCCGGACGAATAGAGATGCATGTCGAAAGCACCCGGCAATACTCCGGCTGCCGGCGGTTCGGCGGAAGCGAGCGCCTCTTCATATTCGTCCAGGGAAACGCCGGCGATCCCTTCCATCTGTCCGGCGCTGTCGGCGTCGAAGAAGACCAGTTTCACTCCGGAATCCTCCACAAGATAGCGCACCTCGTCGCGCTTCAGGCGCCAGGCGATCGGAACCGTTGTTGCGCCCAGCGCCGTGGCTGCAGCCATGAGTTCGTAGAACTGCGGCCGATTGCGAAAGGCGATGCCGATCCTGTCGCCGCGGCCAATGCCCTTCGTGGCAAGCACGGCCTGTGCCTTCAATACCCGGTCTTCAAACTGCGCGCGCGTTACCCGCTGGTCGCCCAGCACGAATAGCGCCTGATCTGCCTCTCCCATGGGCCGTCCCTACCGTTGGCTTGTCATTGCAGGACGAGATCCAGCGCGTTTTCGCGCATGATCCGGCGCTTGCTGGCGTCGTCGAGGCTCGCGAGGCCGCTAGCGTAATCACCCGGCTGGACATTGCCTTCGGCATGCGGCCAGTCGGAACCCATGATCACGCGGTCGACACCGATCAGTCCGGTCAGGCCCGGCACGTCCTCCTCCGGCCAGGGCGAGACCCAGACGTGGCGCTTGAATATCTCGGAAGGCAGGTCGCCGAGCGTGGTGCCGAAGGCCTTGATCTGCCGGCTGAGCAGACCGCCGGCATGGTCGAGCCGGCTGAGGGCGAAAGGCACCCAGCCCGAACCCAGTTCGACGGCAGCCACCCTGATCTTCGGGAATCGCCCGAAGAGGTTATGGAGCACCAGGGCGACGAAAGTCTCCATGGCCTGCACGTCGCTCGAGGCGATCGCTCGCTCCAGGATGATGTCTTCCATACGCTGGCCTTGCGAAGGCGCGGCCCAGAGGTCGCGAAAAGCCCGGCTTTGCAGCGACGGCCCCTCATAGGCGTGGAAGGTCACGAGCACGCCGGCCTCGTTCACCCGCGCCCAGAACGGATCGAAATAGGGATCGGCGGGTGACCGGCCATAGGCGGGCCCGGGACGCAGCGTGATTGCCCGGGCACCCCGGTCAAGCAGCGATTCAAGTTCGGCGACCGACCGCTCGACATCCATCATCGGAATATAGGGTACGGCGTAGATACGGTCCCTGTAGGCAAAGCCCCAGTCGTCCTCCAGCCAAAGGTTGAAGGCGTGCATCAGGTCGTAGAGCAATTCCGGATCGTGATCGGCATAGCCTTCGAGAGTAACGCCGAGCGTGGGGAACAGCAGCGCCCGCTCTACGCCCTGTTCGTCCATCCGCTTCAGGCGGACGTCCCGATCGCGATAGCAAGGGTCGATCGGCACGAGTTCGCCATAGGCTGCCGCGGTTGTCGTCCGGTCCTCTCCCGCCTGAAGCTTCTTGAGGGTCTCGTGGAAGGCGCCCGGCCTGGCGATCGGATCGAATGTCGGATTGCCTATGACCGTTGTGAGCTTGTCGGCGATGACGAGCCGTCGCCGTTTGCCGTCTCCTTCGGTCAGCCAGCGCACGGACTTCATCGCCTGCATGCGTTTGCTGGCATACCGGGTCAGGCAGTCCTCTGCCTCGTAATAGTGCTGATCGGCATCGAACAGTCCGTAGTCCATGATCCTCTCCCGATTCCCGGGCTATCGCGGCCGGTTCCGGCTCTGGGCGGGATGATGTTCCGTCGCGATTGGAATGACAACCGGATTCCTGTCCCGAGCGAACCTCCTGCCGGCCGTCCCGGGCCTGGCCCGTTTGACACGCGCGGGTCTTTGGCCTTCAAGCGTGTGCAAGCAGACGAAACAGCCTGGTTGAGAGGAAAACAGAAGTCACATGTGGCACGAGCTGACATCGGATCAGGAGCTGTTCCGGGATACCACGGCACGGTTTCTGAATGACCGCGCTCCCTTGAGCCAACTTCGTAAGAACCGTGACGATCCGGCGGGCTTCGATCCCGCATACTGGAGCGCCGGGGCCGAACTCGGCTGGACCATGCTACTGGTGAACGAGGAGGACGGCGGCGGAAATATCAGCTGCCGGGGTGCTGTCGATCTGGCGCTGATCGCATACGAGTTCGGGCGTCACGCCGCGCCGGGCCCACTGGTGGATTGCAATGTGATCGCCTCGGCCCTGTCAGGACACGAAGGCGAACTGCAGCGTTCAGTGCTGGGCGAAGTGCTGACGGGCGAAGCGATTGCTTCATCCTGCCTCGGCGCCGCACCATGGCAACAGCCGGGAGAAGCGACGGTTACGATCAGCATGGATGGCGGGGACGTTATCATCAACGGCGCGGTCAAGCCCGTCGAGTCGGGCAAACAGGCCCGCCACCTGCTGGTCACGGGAATCAGCGAAGGTGGAATGACCCAGATCCTGGTGCCGACGGATGCGCCCGGCGTGGCGATCAAGGGGCTAAAGAACATCGATGTAACGCGCAGGTTCGCCGCGGTAAGTTTCGACAATGTGCGTGCACCGGCTGACGCACTGGTCGGCGCTTTCGGACGGGCGGACGATCAGGTGGTGCATCAGGTGCAGAATGCAGCCGTGATCCTTAGCGCCGAATCGGTGGGGGCCATGGACGCAGCATTCGACATGACGATGGACTGGGCATTCGACCGTTATACTTTCGGCCGGCCGCTCGCATCCTACCAGGCGCTCAAGCATCGTTTCGCGGACATGAAGTCATGGCTGGAAGCAAGCCATGCAGTCAGCGACGCAGCCGCAGAGGCCGTGGCTGACGGAACCGCGCTTGCCGGCGAGACCGCATGCGCGGCCAAGTCCTATATCGGCGAGCAGGGCGTCGAGCTTGCGCAGGATTGCGTCCAACTGCACGGCGGCATCGGCGTGACCTACGAGCACGATCTTCACTTCTTCCTGCGGCGCATCACCCTTGACCGGCTGCTTTACGGCACGCCGGCCGAACATCGCAGATGGCTTGCCGCCATGCAGATCGACAAGGAGTACGCGGCATGAGCGAAGAGATGGAATCGGTTGAGGATTTCCGCCTCCGCGCCAGGGAATGGATCAAGGCCAATCTCGGACCCATGCAGCCCTGGGATATCAGCCAGCACTGCGAGAACGATGAAGAGGAAGAACGCGCGGTTGCTCGCGACCGGGCACTTCAGCGCAAGTTGTATGACGGCGGCTTTGCGGGAATCTGCTTTCCCAAGGAATATGGCGGGCAAGGGCTGACGCCAGAGCACAACCGCGCTTTCAATGAAGAGCTGGCGGGACACGAATATCCTTCGCGCTTTTCCGTTCCCACCTTTTCGCCCTGCGCCGCCGTCCTGCTTGAATACGGCTCGCCCGAGCAGAAGGCGCGGCATTTGCCGGGGATCCTCAAGGGCGAGGGCGTCTGGGTCCAGCTGCTATCGGAGCCGGGCGGCGGCTCCGACGTCGCTGGTGCGACGACCGCAGCCGTGCGCGACGGCGACGACTGGATC
>JAGREL010000319.1:18591-20578 GCA_020446575.1 Novosphingobium sp.
TCTGGACCTCGCGCGCATGGTGGGCCGATTGGGGCATCATCCTGGCGCGCACGAATTGGGACGTACCCAAGTACCAGGGGCTGTCGGTGTTCATTCTGCCACTGCACCAGCCGGGCGTGGAAATCCAGCGGATCGAACGATTGAACGGAGAATCAGAAGCTTGCCAGGAGTTCTTCACCGACGTTCGCATTCCGGACAGCGACCGGCTGGGTGAGATCGACGCGGGTTGGACCGTCGGCACGCGCTGGATGTATCATGAGCGTATTGGCCACAATTCGCCCTACGTGACCCGTCCGATCGGCCTCAAGCGCGAACAGTCTCACGAGCCCTCGGTGATCGGCATTGCCCGCAAGGCCGGCAGGCTGGACGATCCGACCGCTCGCGAACTTATCGGCGAGCACCGCGCGTTGGGGATCGTAACCCACGAGCTGCAGGGCCGGATAGCTGCCGCCGCGACTTCAGGCAGGGGCAACAAGGACCTTTCCTCGATCGACCGCGTGTTCCGTGGGACAGCCAGCGTACGGCGTTCGACCATAGCCTTCGAGCTGGCGGGTTCTTCAGCAAGCGTCTGGGACGAGGACGAAGAGGACGCGACGCAGGCTGTGGGTATGCAGTTCCTGATGCGGCAGGTTGCCTGCATCGGCGGCGGTACGACGGAGATTTCACGCAATGTCGTGGCTGAACGGGTGCTCGGCATGCCGCGCGAACCGAGCGGCGACCGTAACGTCGCTTTCCGGGACGTGCAGAGGGGCCCCAAGCGCAGCTGACCGCTGCAGACTTCGAGAAGATTCAGGCTCCGCTCCGTTCAAGATAGGAGACGATGTCGTCGAGCGAGACCAGCTTGGCGTAGTGCTGCTCGGGAATGTCCACGCCTGTCGCCTCGTGCAGGGCGGTGGCGAAATTCAGGAAGTCCATCGAGTCGATGTCGAGTGCCTCGCGCAGTTCCTCGGCATCGTCAATCGGGCGCGGGTGGTTACGAGGATTGCTGTTCGTCCTGGATGCGCTGGAGTGCGACTGTCGCCGTGTGCGCCGAGGGCCAGCCTGCGTAGAAGGCGAGATGCGTGACGACTTCGACCAGTTCGTCCCAGGTGACGCCGTTCTCCAGCGCGCGCTTCATGTGGAAGAACAGTTCGTCGGGCTTGTAGGAAGCAATCAGGGCTGAAACCGTCACCAGGCTCCTGTCCCTTGGCGACAGGCCAGAGCGTTGCCACACGTCTCCGAACAGGACCAGATCTGTGACCTCTGCGAACTTTGGCGCAATCTTGCCGAAATGCTCGCGCGCGGCAGTGGGTTCGTCGCTCATGTCCAATTCCTTCTCATTTACAGCTATATATCGGTCGAGGCAGCAGGCTCGGCTGGGGTTATGGCAAGTCGAATTGCGTTTCCGGCACCGGCACCCCCGGAATGTCCGAACGTGCATGGAACAGCGTCGCTTCTCGGGGCGGAAGCTCGCCGGTGAAGAGCGATTCGATGCCCTTGTCGCCGGCGGTGGTCACATAGACGTCGCGCCAGTCGGGGCCGCCGAAACAGATACTGGTGACGGCCTTGTGCGGCAGGGCAAAGCTCTTGTCCTGTTTTCCGTCGGGCGTGTAGCGGACTATTTCCCAGCCATCGAAATGGGCGATCCAGACCCCGCCTTCGGCATCGACCGCAAGGCCGTCGCCGTCCTGACGTTCGTTGAACAGGCGCTTGTTCCCCAGCCTGCCGTCGGCAGCGATGTCGTACTGGAAAACGCCCAGCAGGCTCTCGTTGTGATACAGCCTGCTGCCGTCCGGGCTGATGCCCACGCCATTGGAAAACTTCAGGTTGTCGCTCATCTTCGTGACCTCGCCGGAGGGATCGAGGCGATAAAGCTGGGTCAGCTGCGGTTCCTGGCTGTAATCCGCGCCCTTGCTGAGCGTGCCGAAATAGAGGCCGCCCTTGCGGTCGGGCAGGAAATCGTTGGCACCGAGGAAATTCTCTCCCGGAATTTCCGAAAGCAGCTCGC
>JAGREL010000036.1 GCA_020446575.1 Novosphingobium sp.
GTGCTCCTGCAGGTTGTGCCCCTCGCCGGGGATGTAGGAGATCACCTCGCGCGAGTTGGTCAGGCGCACCTTGGCGACCTTGCGCAGAGCCGAGTTCGGCTTCTTCGGCGTCGTCGTGTAGACGCGGGTGCAGACGCCGCGCTTCTGCGGGTTCTGCTCCATCGCGGGGACCTTGCTCTTCGCCTTCTGCGGCACGCGGCCCTTGCGGATCAGCTGGTTGATCGTCGGCATGTAAACTCTTCTACCTTCCTTTCCGGCACGGCGGAATTGCCGCACCGGACTGGCGCCTGATGATCGGTGAAGGTTGGGTTCCAAGCCGTCACCCCAGCGCTGGCTGGGGGCTCAAGCCGCAGGCGTCGCCGCCCGGGGCATTGACGTCCCTGCATTTCGCGGGGACGGGCCGAAAACACTCCACCCGGACAGGTGCCGGATTACTTTGACGGATTACGCGATCCCGAAGGGTCCGCACGCACCGGCAACGTTCAGCTCTATGTCTGGGCCCGCACAGGGCGAACCCGATGGCGCGCGCCCCTACGCGTGTTGGGCGGCAAGGTCAAGCGCAGTATTGCGCCGATCGCCGTCCCTTGCTCCGTCATCCCCGCGAAGGCCGGGGCCCAGACAAGCTTGCCGCATGCGCTTGGGTGCGGGATTGCGCAGCTCCGCCTGACGGCACCCACACAAGGCGCCAGACTGCACGGCTTCGTCCGAAGGCAACGGAAATCCGCACGGCTTACGCTAGTTGGATCCCCGCCTTCGCGGGGATGACGGCACGGCTTACGAAACGTCGTAGATCAGCGCTTCGGTCCCGTGGACGTGCTTCACCCGCCATTTCGCGCCTTCGCGCTTGAGTTCGTCGTTCAGGAACTCCTCGGGCGCGAATGCCTTGCCCTCGGCCATGGCGACCGGCGCGTCCGGATTCTGCTTGACGTAAAGCTGTGTCACCCTGACCAGTACTTCGCGCCGCTCGCCGCCGAGCGAACCCGTGGCAAAATCCGATTCTTCGAGATGTGCGGACGGCTTGACGCCATAGCCCTGCGGCACGGTCTCGAAGAGATAGTGAAACGGAAAAGCGAGCAGCAGGGTCCAGCAAACCATGAGAACCGCCGCACCGAGAAAGAACTTGCGCATGCCCGCGCCCCTAGGCCCGAGGGCGCGAAGGGGCAAGGAAGAATTGAATCCCTAGTCTCGCAATAGCTTCTCCGATACGCGACTTGTCAGAGCGTCGATTCCGTGCGGCATCAAGAGTGCCCCTCCGCCCGAACGCGGACAGGCGCGTCAGCGGCGGTCGCCGCGTCCATCCCGGCTCGGGTAATTCGGCATACGGGTGCCTCTCGGCGGCTCGTGCGTGCGGCCCTCGTAGGGGCGATACCGCGGAGCGGGCCGCGCATCGCCGCGCCGAAAATGCCCGTCGTCACCGCGCCGGTAGTGGTTGTCCCGGTCGTGGAGCCGAAAATAGAAGAAGCCGTCCGTTCCCCAATATCCGTCGTAGAATGGGCCATAATAGCCGTCATACCAGACATTGTAGGGATGGCTGACCCAACCAACGCCCATGCCATAGCGGTAATGGCCGTCGGCACAGCCGGAAAGCGGCAGGGCAGCCAGGGCAAGCGCCGCCAGAACGGGGAATCGTTTCATTGCAGTCTCCATTGCGGGGCCGAGCGAAGCATGATGCGCGCCCGGCCGGAAACGCCCCCGGTGAACTGCATATGGAAACGCGTTGCCACGGCCGCCATGACATGGATCAATGCCGCCGCGACGGCCTGCCCTCTTCGCCGCGCAAGGGACGGAAGAAGTCGCGCAATTCCCCGGTCAGCAGCGCCGGCTGTTCCGCGAAGGAGAAATGGCCGCCTTTGGGCAGCAGAGACCAGCGTTTCAGATTGGTCGCTTGCTCGACCAGCGCGCGCGGCACCAGCATCACTTCCTTGGGGGCGATGGCATAGCCGCATGGCACTTCGATCACCGGTTTGCGGTCGTGCAGTGGCCGGAACGGCAGGCCACCTGCCCGCGCGTGTTCCCAATAGGTCCGCAGCGATGTGCCGATCGTGCGCGTCAGCCAGTAGATCGAGGCGAGCGTGCAAAGGAAATCCCGGTCGTAGACGGCCAGCAGGTCGCCGCCGCAATCGCTCCAAGACCGCCGTCGCTCCCACAGCCAGGCGGCCGTGCCGACCGGCGAATCCACCAGCGCATAGGCCAGCGTCTGCGGATCGCTGCTCTGGACGGTGAAATGGCTGACGACCGTGGGGCCGCTCTCGGACTGCCGTGCGAGCATCCATTGCTCGTCGGCAGCATAATCCTGCGGCGTGACTGTAGTGAGATCGAGCCCCGGAAAGAACGGGATCGTAGCAAGCAAGCCGATCACCTTGTCGGGATGAGCATGCGCCAGAAGATTGGAGATCGCCGCGCCCCAGTCCCCTCCCCCGACCGCAAAGCGCGGATAGCCGAGCACGTCGCTCATCAGGCGAGTGAAAAGGTCGACATGGCGGGGAACATCGAGGCCGGTGGTTGCCAGCGGCATCGAGAAGCCGTGGCCGGGCAGCGATGGAATCACGAGGTCGAAACTGTCGGCGGCATCGCCACCGTGGGCAGCCGGAGCGGTCAGCGGTCCGACGAGGCCGTGGAAATCCATGAAGGTCCAGGGCCAGCCATGGACCAGCAGCAGGGGCATCGGGTTGGGGCCCTGTCCCCGGATATGGACGAAATGGATCGGCACGCCGTCGATGACGACCCTGAACTGCGGCATCCGGTTGATTTCACGCTCGGCCGCGCGCCAGTCGTAATCGTCGCACCAGTAGCGGACCATTTCCTCGAACCAGCCCCGCTCGACGCCGTAGCGCCAGTCGGCATTGCCGAAATCATCGGCCCAGCGCGCATGTACAAGGCGATTGCGCAGATCCTCGAGATCACTGTCCGGGATCGAGACCTGAAACGGTTCCGGCGTCATTGCGCCATTGTCCCTGAGCCCACCTGCATCCGCTTTGTCCCCGTTTCGGGTCTCGCAGGCTGGGGCATACCGTTCGCCCGGTCGACGCCACAAACAAAAAAGCCGCCCGGAAAGGGCGGCCGAATATGTTCGGTGGTTTCGACGGGTTTCAGGTGCTCGAAAATCCCTGCGGTCAGGAACGCCTGATGCGCACGAGCGGATAGGCCAGTTCCTCCAGCCAATGGGCATCATGGCCGGGTATGCCGTAGCGATAGGGCCGTCCGTCGGGAATGTGCAACGTCCCGAACACCCAGTCCCACACCGAAAGCAGAACGCCGAAGTTGCGATAGGAGGCTCCATCCTTGCCATAGCCGTGATGCGTGTGGTGAATTCCGGGCGATACAAAAATATGTTCGGCCGCGCGGAACACCGGACCGAAATAGCGGTGGCGGCGAATGGAATCGTCCCAGCGGAAATCGCTGTGCGTGACGATGTTCCAGACCGCGTTGAGAACTATGTAGATCCCGGCCGCTTCGCCCAGTCCCAGATAGATCGCAAGGCCCATCGACCAGGCGTTCGGAATCACCACGTACCAGAAGAGGTTCAGCCTCATCCACACCGCAACGTTCATGTAGCGCGCGCTGTGATGGGTTCGATGCAGCATCCACAGCAGCGACTTCGATTTCGACGTCTGGTGCGCGTAGCGGTGCACCCAGTAGAAGAAGAACTCACCGAATAGCATCACTCCCGGCACGGCCAGCCAAAGCGGCGTATCGGCAAGCGCGCCCCGATAGGCAGGCAACAGCGCACTCCAGACCATGGCCACGAGGATCCCGACCGAAGGGCCCAGGCCAAACCGTCCCACCGCCATGCTCGAGAAGATCAGGGGAATTTCGCCCTTCCGCGCGTAGGCGCCCTTATGCCGGCCGGCGAATACCTCGGCCAGGAGCACTATGACGGCGCCGACCGTGATCCACGCAATGTAACTCCTGACATCCATACCCGCCTCCGTTTGCGAAGTTCGGGACTAGAAGTCTGCACACTGAACGTCTAATGCATTTTAATCCACTGTAGGATACCTTCACTGCATGCATGTGAGTCTGACCCGATTGAGGCACATCCTTGCCGTGGCACGGACCGGCAGCTTTTCCCTTGCGGCCGAAGAAGAAGCCATTTCACAGCCGGCCCTGAGCCGGAGCATTCAGGCGTTCGAAGCCGAATACGATGTCCGGCTGTTTGATCGGAGCAGAGGCGGCGCGTCCTTGACTGCAGCGGGAACTCTGGCGGTCGAGCATGCGCGAAACGTGCTTGCTGCCGCCGGCGAACTCGATCGAAACATGTCCCTGATCGGCAAGGGCGAGGCAGGCCGCGTTGGTGTGGGCTTCGGACCGCTCGTCGCCAGCCTGTTGCTGCCAGGGTTGGGAAAACGGCTCATGAGCACGCATCCGAATTTGCAGCTGGTCTCGAAAATCAGGCCGGCGGACCAACTGCTCGACGCACTGGTAGACGGCACAGTCGAAGCCATAATCGGAAACAGCGGCCACCTGAGCCAGATTCCGGGAGTTGTGCAGGAGCAACTCGGTACATTGAAACTCGGCATGGCCGTTCGCAGGGACCATCCGCTGGGAAATGGCGGAAGGTTGACGATGGAAGACCTCGCCCTCTTTCCGGTTGCAAGCGCTGTAGAAGGCGCAACCGTGTTTGCCCCGGGGCACACGGGGGCGTTCGTCTCGGAAAACTTCCATATCCTTCGCGAGGTGGTGCTCGAGACGGATTGCGTCTGGCTCACTTCACCGTCGTTCATTGCAAACGACCTTCACGAGAACAAGCTGGTCCAGTTGCGGATCTCGGATCTCCAACCTGCCGAAACCGACATCTGGATCGCCTTCAGGCGCGGCAGGAGCCGCTCTCCCATGCTGGACATGCTGGTCGAAACCGTCGCGGAAATGCTCGCAACTGAGGGCTGAGCGAACGGACAGAGAAACAATGCGGCAGAGCATGCCACCATGCTTCTCATGATTTTTCTGGATTTGCGGTGTTT
Source organism: Novosphingobium sp. (assembly GCA_020446575.1). Classification (GTDB taxonomy): domain Bacteria; phylum Pseudomonadota; class Alphaproteobacteria; order Sphingomonadales; family Sphingomonadaceae; genus Novosphingobium. The sequence continues at coordinate 4,962 of JAGREL010000036.1, forward strand.
GGTTGCGGGGGTAGGATTTGAACCTACGACCTTCAGGTTATGAGCCTGACGAGCTACCGGGCTGCTCCACCCCGCGCCAAGGGCGCGACGCT
>JAGREL010000320.1 GCA_020446575.1 Novosphingobium sp.
AGCTGCGGTCGACCTTGATGTTCGAAAAGCGCAGGCGCCTGAGATAACCGAGCGAAGAATAGCCGGTTCCGAAATCGTCGAGCGCAACACCGCAGCCCAGCGCCATCACCTGTTCCAGGGCGGCGTTGGCCTGTGCGGCGTCGCGCACGAAGATGCTTTCGGTAACCTCGATCTCAAGGCGGTTGGCCTGAAGCCCGCTCGTCGAAAGCGCGCCGACCACGCTTGCCGCGAAATTCTGGTCGAGCAGCTGTTCTCCCGAAACGTTGACCGCCACGCGAACATGGTTGGGCCAGGTGACTGCCTCGCAACATGCCTCGCGCAGGACCCATTCGCCGATGGGGACGATCAGGCGGGTGTCCTCGGCCAACGGGATGAACTTTGCCGGGCTGACCGAGCCGTGCTCCTGGCTGTTCCAGCGCAGCAACGCCTCGAAACTGACGACCTGCTCGGTATGGGCATCGACCACCGGCTGGTAATTGAGCATGAACTCGTTGCGTTCGAGCGCGCGGCGAAGCGAGAATTCAAGCTTGCGGCGCTCCTCCGCATGGGCATGGAGAGCAGGCTCGTAGGTAAAGTGCTCGCCGCCTCCGCCGTCCTTTGAACGGTAAAGGGCAAGATCGGCATTGCGCATCAGTGTCTCGACCGTGGCACCGTCCCGCGGACCGATGGCCGAACCGATGCTGGCGCCGACGAAAAGTGTGTGGTGGTCCACCTCATAGGGCTGTGAGAGGCGTTCGATTACCTGCTCGGCCACGCGGTTGACATGGTCGATGTCCGAGGCGTCACGCACGACGATAGCGAATTCGTCTCCGCCAAGGCGACCGCACAGCTCGTTCTCGGTGATCTGCTCCTTGAGCCGTTCGGAAACGCGCGCCAGCAACTGGTCGCCGACGAGGTGACCGAGTGTGTCGTTGACCGCCTTGAAGCGATCGAGATCGATCATCAGAAAGGCGCAGCGCGTACGCCATTGTTCGGCATAGGCCAGCGCTTCGCCCAGCGCCTCGGTGAGCATCATCCGGTTGGGCAGGCCGGTCAGCGTGTCGTAACGGGCCAGATAGGCGATCTTGTCGGCGCTCTCGCGCTGCTCGGTAACGTCGGAACCGACGCCGCGGAATCCGTCGAACACGCCGTTTTCGTTCAGCTTGGGCGTCCCGGAGAGTTCCCACCAGCGATTGATGCCGTTGATCGTGACGCGGACCAGGAGGTTGGAAAAACTTTCGCGCCGTTTGAGCCGCTCGGCAAGGTCATGGAGGCTGGACGGGAATTGGCCCGTCTCCCAAGCCGGTCCGGCGATCAGCTGGATGATCGGCTTGCCGTCGATATCCTTGGGTTCCATGCCAAGCGCGAAGGCGAAGCGGGGAGACACGGAACGAACCCTGCGCGACGTGTCGATCTGCCAGAGCCAGTCGGCCCCGCCTTCCTCGTATTCGCGCAGCAGAAGCGAGACGACCTCGTTCTTTTCGATGATGCCGGCCTCGGCGATCTTGGTCTGGAGGTAGCGACGGGCCGCTTCGATCGCTCCGGCGGAAATCGTGACCGAGAAGGCAAGCACGGCCACCGTCATGTAATAGAGGCCGACGAACAGGAATTCGATCGCTGCCGCACCGCCGACGATGCCGGTGAACATCAGCGTTCCCAACGGGACGCCGGGCAGCAGGATGGCCGAGGCCGCCATCAGCATCGCCAGTACGGTCCACAGCTTGAGCTGGGTTTCAACATCGACGAACAGGCTGAACAAGGCTGTGGGCACCACCCAGACCAGCGCGTTGAAGATCGCGCTTACCGTCTGCCGTTTCACCTCGTCTGGCGACATGCTCCTGCGGTCGGCATCGATCAGCGTGGCATCGATCCTCGACGAATAGCTGAGCGAGACCGCGAGTGCGGCGAGCCAGGCTAACAGGGCAACGAAATGGATGTGCCCAAGGAACAGGCCTGCCGCCGCCAGAGCGGCAATGCCATGGGTCGCGATCCGGGCGATCGACGCCTTGGCAAGGCTTGCATACTGAAGGCCGCGCAGCCGCGCCCAGTCACCGTCACCGGGGTCGGTGAGGCCAAGAACCGCCATGACCGGCAATTCGGTCGGTAGCGCTGCGGGAGCTGCGTGGTTGTGTTGCACGCATAATATTTACCCGGCAACTGGTTAGCACCGGGTAAATCCGGCGGAAAAAGGAAGCGGTGTTTCGGTTACTCGACCGTCACGCTTTTCGCCAGATTTCGCGGCTGGTCGACATCCGTGCCTTTCACACAGGCGACGTGATAGGCCAGCAACTGCACGGGAACCGCATATACCAGAGGGGCAATCAGCGGGTGCACCTTGGGCATTTCGATCACCGCCATGCAGCCTTCCCCGGCATCGGCGATGCCTTCCCAGTCGGAAATCAGCACCACCTTGCCGCCGCGCGCCTGCACTTCCTGCATGTTGCTGACGGTTTTCTCGAAAAGCGGTCCGGACGGGGCCAGTACGATCACCGGAACGTCCTCGTCGATCAGCGCGATCGG
>JAGREL010000321.1 GCA_020446575.1 Novosphingobium sp.
CGCCCTGCATCTGGCCCTCGACGTAATCGGGGTGAATGGCCCGGCCGACGTCCTGGATCGCGGTGTAACGGGTCACGCTGACATGGCCCGTCTCGGGATCGACCTCGGTATCGCAGATGTGCACGCCGTAGCCCGGCAGGAAGCCGCCCGGACTGATGGCGACTTCCGCCGCCACGGGCCCGCCGGAATAGAAGGCGCTGCGGGCGATTTGCCCGATCGACATGCGCTGATCACTCTTGCCCTCGGCAAGGCAGATCGCCTCACCGTCGCGCCATTCCACGTCACCTGCATCCACGCCCCACATGGCCGCGGCGCGCTGCTTGAGACTATCGATAACCTTCTCGCACGCCTGGGTGACGGCCATGCCGGTCGCAAAGGTCGTACGGCTGCCGCCGGTCACCATCGAGAAGCCGATGGACGACGTGTCCGCGACTGTCACGCGCACCCTTTCGTAGGGTATCTGCAGAGTCTCGGCGGCCATGATCGCCATGGCTGCTCTACTTCCGCCGATATCCGGGCTACCGGTGGCGACGAGGATCGAACCGTCCTCGGCAACGCTCACTTCGGCGGTCGATGGCCCACCGTAGTTACCCCAGGTCCCGCCGGCCACGCCGCGTCCCTGGTTAGGGCCGAGCGGCGCCGACCAGTGCGGATGGGCCTTGGCCGCCTCGAGACATTCGATATAGCCGACCTCGCCAAGCGGCAGGCCCGAAACCAGCTTGTCGCCGGGCCTGACTGCATTCTTGAGCCGCAAGTCGATGGGATCCATTCCCAGCTTTTGCGCCAACTCGTCGAGCGCGCATTCCACTGCGAAGATCACCTGCGGCGCTCCTGGCGCGCGATAGGCCTTGGTTGCCGGCCGGTTGCAGAGAACCTCCCAGCCCACGACCCGGGAATTGGGAACCTTGTAATGGGCTATTGCCGAACTCGCACCCGAGTGTGCGGTGATCGCCGGGTAGGCGCCGGCATGGTATTTGAATTCAATATCCGCGCCCAGCAGGGTTCCGTCCTCGGCCGCGCCAATCTTCAGATCGATCACCGCGCCCGGAGCCGGGCCCGAGGCACGGAAGACCTCCGCGCGGCTCATCGTCAAGCGAACCGGCCGGCCGGACTTGCGCGACAGCAGCATCGCAACGGGTTCCAAATAGATGGTCGTCTTGCCACCGAAACCGCCGCCGATCTCCAGAGGCGTAACGCGAATATCCGCCTGGCTGATGCACAGGATGTTCGCGGTCAGGGAGCGGATGGCGAAAGCGCCCTGGCTCGAGCACCAGATCTGGGCCTGGCCGTCCGCGTTCCAAGAAGCGACGCAGGCGTGCGGTTCGATATAGCCCTGGTGGACCGCTTCAGTCGTATACCGCCCGGCAACGACCGCTGCCGCATCGGCGAGTGCCCCTGCAACATCGCCTTTGGCCATCTCCACCCGCATCGCCGCGTTCGAAGGCTTGTCGGGCTTCGGATCCACACCCTTGGTATAGATGTCTTCGTGCAGCAACGGCGCGTCCTCGCGCAGTGCCTCCTCAAGATCGAGGACATGCGGCAGGACTTCGTAATCGACTTCGATCAGGCCGATCGCTTCTTTCGCGATCGCGGCGCTTGTCGCCGCAACGGCAGCAAGCGCATGGCCATCGTAAAGCACCTTCTCGTGAGCCATGCAGTTCCGAGACATATGGACGATGTCGGAGGAAGACTCGCCTACAGCCATCACCAGCGACTGCAGCGTCGGAAAATCGGCACCGGTGACCACGGCTTTGACGCCGGGAAGCGCCTCTGCCTTCTTCGTGTCTATCGACCTGATCCGGGCATGGGCGTGCGGACTTCTCAGAATCGCGCCATGCAGCATGTTGGGCGCAACGAAATCCGGTCCGTAGATCGCCTTGCCGGTGACCTTCTCGACGCCATCGGGGCGGACCGGCCGCGTGCCAACGTAGCGGAAAGCGCGCTTGTCTTGCGGAGCATTCATGCCGGTATCCTTTCCTGCCTCAGTTCGGCGGCCGCATCCTGCACTGCGCGCACGATCTTGTCATATCCGGTGCAGCGACAGAGATTGCCTGCCAGCCAATAGCGAATTTCGGTCTCACTGGGGTTCGGCTCGCGATCGAGCAGCGCTTTCGCCGCGACGATGAAGCCGGGCGTGCAGAAACCGCATTGCAGCGCGCCCAATTCCAGGAATTTGCGCTGGACCGGATGCAGTTCGTTGCCTTCGGCCACGCCCTCGATAGTGTTGACGTGCCGGCCGTCCGCTTCGCCCGCCAGCACGAGGCATGAGCAGACCATCTTGCCGTCGAGCATAACTGTGCACGCGCCGCAATCGCCCGAACCGCAGCCTTCCTTGCTGCCGGTCAGCCCCAGTTCCTCGCG
>JAGREL010000322.1 GCA_020446575.1 Novosphingobium sp.
GATCGCCGCCGTTGCAATCGAGGATATCGAGCCTGCGGATCGTCTTCAGCTTGTGCTTCTTCAGCCACATGGCGAAGACGGATGTGACGCCCGGATCGAAGCCTGAACCGAGCAGCGCCATCAGGCCCTTCTCCCTGAAGCGGTCATGCAGCGCCCACTGCCATTTGTATTCGAACCTGGCCTCGTCGCGCGGTTCGTAGTTGGCGGTATCGAGATAATCGACGCCTGTACGCAGGCATCCCTCCATGATCGCGAGATCCTGGTACGGCAGGGCAAGGTTGACGACGAGCTTAGGCCCGATCTTTTCGATCAGGTTGACGAGTTCCGGGATTTCCTCGGCGTCGAGCGTATAGGTCGCGACGTCGACGCCGGTGCGCGACTTCACCGATTCGGCGATCGCGTCGCATTTGTCCCTGGTCCGGCTGGCGAGGTGAATCTCCGAGAAAATGTCGGGATTCATCGCCATCTTGTGCACCGCGACCGATCCGACACCGCCCGCACCAATCACCAGCACCTTGCTCAACGCCAATCTCCTACGGTCTGCGAACAGGCGCATATAAACCGCCCGTGTGACATCTCAACCGATCGCACCAAGTGCATGTTTGACAACGGCCTCTCCGGCAATCAGGGTCCGCGCCGGGGAATTTGCCAGAGGAGGCACAAAGATGGTCGGCATGTCGATATTGCAGCCTGTGGTCGCGCTCGCGGCCTGGACGATGGTGATGTGGTTCTGGCTATACGGCACGCGCATTCCGGCGCTCAGCGCGGCCAAGGTCGATCCCGACGATCTGGTGCACGATCCGACGAAGAACCTTGATTCGATCCTGCCACCGCAGGTGATGTGGAAAGCACATAATTATAACCATTTGCACGAAGCACCTACGGTGTTTTATGCGGTTGCGATCACCCTCGCCATCATCGGTGCCGGAGACGGGTTGAACTTACAGATCGCCTGGGCCTACGTGGCGCTGAGAGTGATCCATTCGATCATCCAGTCAACGGTCAACAAGGTCAATCTGCGCTTCCTGGTGTTCGCGCTGTCCAGCTTCTGCCTGATGTTCCTGGTGGCCCGCGCAGCGATGGCACTGTTCTAACTGTCTCTCACGAACAGGCTGGCCAGTTCCACATGGGTCGACCAGCGGAACTGGCCGACCGGCCTGACTTCCATGAGCCGATATCCGCCTGCCGAAAGGGTGGCCGCGTCGCGCGCCCAGCTCGAAGGGTTGCAGCTGATATAGACGACTCGGGGCACGTTGCTTTCGGTAAGCCGGGCCACCTGTTCGCGCGCGCCTGCTCGCGGTGGGTCAAGCAGGACGGCGGCGAAGCGGTTCAGTTCGTCAGGCTGGAGCGGATTGCGGAACAGATCGCGATGCATGGCGTGGACGGGCCGCTCGGCACGCGCTGCAGCTCCTTTGCATGCCAGGTGCGCCTCGCGGGCTGCTTCAACCGCAAGCACCTTGGCCGGTCCTGCCAAAGCGAAGGCGAAGGTGCCCAGGCCGGAAAACAGGTCGGCGATGGTTTCGGAGCCGTCGAGCCACTCGCAGGCCGCAGCTACGAGCGCAGCCTCGCCATCCTGCGTCGCCTGCAGAAATGCGCCGGGAGGTAATGGCACGCTGACGCCGGACAGCATAACCGTCGCGGGTTCCGGCTCCCACATCGCCTCGGGCCCGAAGCCCTGATCCAGCGTGAGCCGGGCAAGCGCATTTTCGCGGGCAAAATCAAGCATGGCCTCGGTCTGCGCCAGTCCTTCCACAGTGATGCCTTTCAGACCGACATCCACGCCTTGTTCGACCAGCGAAAGCTCGACATCGGCGGAGAATTTCCCGCCCTGCGCTGCCAGCAGCTTGCGAAGCGGGGCGATCAGCGCAAACAGTTCGGGCGCCAAAACCGCGCATTCGGCCATGTCGGCGACGCGGTGCGATCCGGACTCCCGAAATCCCAGTAACACCTTTCCGCCAGCACGAGCCGCATGCAGTGTCGCCCTGCGGCGGCTATGCTGCGGGGACAGGTGCGGCGTCGCGATCCGTTCCGGCTCGATGCCCTGCCCCGTGGCCGCATTCGTCACCCGGTCTGCGACGAAGCCCGCCAGCGCCTCCTCGTCGAGATGCTGGAGCTGGCAGGAACCGCATTTTCCGAAATGCCGGCAAGGTGGCGTGGCATGATGAGGACCGGGTTCCAGGGAACCGTCAGCCAATACCACGTCGCCGGGTGCTGCTCCGGGAACGTGCCTGCCGCTTGCCGTAACACCATCGCCTTTGGCGGCGACGCGGACGATCTCTTCGCCTAAACTCACAGGCAGTCGGCAAAGGCGGCCGGAATCGCGTCCGCAAGCTCTCCGGCGGTGAATACGGGGCCGCACAGCCTTGCTGCCTCGCCATGCAGCCAGACGCCCTCGCAAGCCGCCGCGAAGGCTTCGCTGCCTGCTGCGAGACGACTGGCGATGGCGCCCGCCAGCACATCGCCGGTTCCAGCGGTCGAAAGCCAGCTCGACGCGCGCGGCGCGCATGCCAGCCGCCCGTCCGGCGAGGCGATCACTGTGTCAGGCCCCTTGGCGACCACGATCATCTCGCTGTCCTTCGCGAGCGCCAGCGCGCGTTCGGCCTTGGTGCCCGCGCCATCGACGCCGAAGGCGCGTTCAAGCGCCACGAGCTCGCCTTCGTGCGGCGTGGCGATTGTCGGCGCTTTGCGCTCTGACAGCTGCCTCTCGCCCAGCAGCACCAGTGCATCCGCATCGAGCACTACCGGAACGGGATCGGCCAGGGCGATCGCCAGCCTCTCCCGCGCATCGGCGTGGCGGCCGAGGCCCGGACCCGCAAGAACCGCCGTATTGCGATCGTCAGTGAGCACTTCGGAAAGCCTGCCGGGGTTGACCACAAGGTCCGACGGCGCATTGCCGGGACTGTCCGCGAAAAGCTTCACATAGCCGGCCCCGGCCCCCTGCGCCGCCCGGCAGGCAAGCAGCGCCGCACCCGGCATCTCACCGCCGACTACCGCCAGCAGGCCGCGCTTGTACTTGTGCGCATTGGCCGGCGGAGCAGAGAAATTCGGCCGCGAAACGACCTGTGCCGCGCCGGGAACCGGATCACAGCCGATCCCGACGAGCCGCCGTTCCCCCATGATCGCGCTGGCGGGCATCAGGAAATGCGCGAATTTCCAGGCACCCAGGCAGATCGTCAGGTCGAATTGCGGCAGCCCCTCGTTGAGCAGCATGCCGCTATCCGACTGCACTCCGCTGGGCACATCGATCGCGATGAAATGGCGGTGGTTGTCGGCAAGCCCGGCCAGCAGCGAATACAGATCATCGCTCAGCGGCCGGGCGAGACCGCTGCCGAACAGGCAATCGACCAGCACATCGCCGTGCCGCCCAGCATCGGGAGGCAACACTTCGCCCTGATAGAGCGACCGGGCGTTCCTTGCCGCCTCGGTCTTCGGCTCGGTGCCGGCGACGACCGCGACCTTGCCGCCCTTCTCGCGGATCGCCTCGGCAATGACGTAGCCGTCGCCGCCGTTGTTTCCGGGACCGCAAAGCACGGTGACCTTGTGATGGCCGGCGATGCGCCACACCCATTCCGCCGCGCCGCGCCCGGCGATCTGCATGAGCTTGTCGACGCTGCTGCCTGCAGCGATCAGCGCCTCTTCGGCAGCGCGCATCTGCTCGACAGTGAGGATCTGGTCAGGGGCTGGGAGCATCGGACTTGATCGTTGCCGGAAACAGGTAATGGTCTTCGCCGACCGCCACTTCCAGCATGCCGTCGTCCAGCATGGTTTCGGCGACTTCGGAGCCGTCCGCGGTCGCAAGTCCGTGACCGTCGGTCAGCACCTCGAAGCGGCGGAAACCGCCATCGGGATGCCTGACAACAAGATACAGAGTGCCATCCTGTTTGGACTGTTGGACGCTGCAGATGTCGGCGAACACTTCCAGCCCATCGAGCGCACATGCGATCTGATTGGGCCCCAGATCTTCCTTCTTCACCTCCTCGCGAGGCTCATCCATCACCGCAGCAGCACCGTCCTGGGCAGGCTTGCACCCAGCCAGCGCGAGCGCCAGCAGAAGGAGGCTAGATGTCCGCGTAGACATGGGTTTCGGCTTTCGCTCCCGGATGGGTTACCGCGCCGCGCCGCGCCGGGCCGACATTCTGGGCATAGCGCCACAATACGCCGGAATTGTAATTCGTCCCGCGCGGCTTCCACGCCTTGCGCCGTTCGGCCAGCACTGCGTCGTCCACTTCAAGCTCGATCGTGCCCTTCTCGGCATCGATCGAAATGATGTCCCCGTCCTCGACCAGACCAATCGGCCCGCCTTCGGCTGCTTCGGGCCCGACATGGCCGATGCAGA
>JAGREL010000323.1 GCA_020446575.1 Novosphingobium sp.
TTCGCTGCACGGTAGTCAGGCACCGCCTAAAGGCGCACGATTGCCTTGCCTATATTCCTGCCGGTCAACATCCCACGATAGGCTTCCAGTACGTTTTCGAGGCCGGCCGTCTCCTCGAAACGCATCACCAGCCGTCCTTCTCCCATCCATGCGCGCAGTTGCGGCATGAACTCGGCGCCACGTTCGAGGAAATCAGGTATGAAGAACCCCTCGATACGCAAGCGGCGCATCAGCACCTGATCGAACCGCGCCGGCCCCGGCATCGGCGCATCGTTATCGTAGTTGGAAACCATGCCGCAGACGGCCACCCTGCCGTAATGCGCCATGTTCGGCAGGAGGGCATCGAGCAGGGGACCGCCGACATTGTCGAAATAGGCATTGATCCCGCTTTCGACGCCTGCAAGCCTGGCAGCGACATCTTCGCTGCGATAATCGATAGCGAGATCGACGCCCAAATCCTCTCGCAGGTATCGGCATTTTTCCGGGCCGCCGGCTATGCCCACCACTTTCGCGCCGATATTGCGTCCGATCTGGCAAGCCAGGCTGCCGGTCGCACCGGCTGCCGCGGACACCGCAAGCCATTCTCCCGGCCGAACTGCCGCGATTTCCCTCACGCCGACATAGGCGGTCCAGGCGTTCATGCCCAATGCGCCGAAATGCTGGCGCAAATCGGAAATCCCATCGTCGAGCTTCTCGAGTCCGGCGACGTCCGGGACGGCAACCGCAAAATCCGCCCATTGTCCGAAGCCGCGAACAAGGTCGCCCTCGGCGAAGCGAGGATCACGACTTTCGCACACCCGGCCGAGGCAAAGCCCGATCATCTTCGTCCCGAGCGGCAACGGCGGCTGGTACCCGTCAGTCCTGGGGCTCATCCACATCCTTGTGCCGGCATCCATGGACAGCCAATCGACACGAATGCGGATTTCGCCTTCGGCCAGCGGCTGCAGCTCTTCTTCCTGCAGGCTGAGGGCGGACTCGAACTCGTTGCCATCCGGATGCTTGTCGAGCCGCCAATAGCGATTTTTGGTCATGGGCTCCTCCGCAAGAAATGCTGCGCTTCGGAAGCCGAGTAAAAAACCTATTCAAAAGACTAGGGCTAACAGTTTGATCAGGACCATAGTCTGATCGGGAGTTCTAAAAGGATCGACAAGAACGTTTAATTATTGGGGGGAGATTTCTGTCATGCGCGGGACAAAGACAGTTCTGCTGGTTTCCAGCATCTTGGCAACATCCGTTACGATACCATCCGCTTTCGCTCAGGAGGCCGAGGAGATCTCGGAGGGGGGGCTGACGGACATCGTCGTCACCGCCCGCAAGCGCGAAGAGAGTGTCCAGAGCGTTCCGGTCGCGGTTACCGCCATTTCAGCGGAAACCATCCAACAGCGCGACATCACCAGTATCGAGAAGATCGCTGCGGCAACGCCCAATCTCAATGTCGGCCGCGCCTCGAACGGTTCGGGCGCCCAGCTCACGCTGCGCGGTATCGGTTCCTCCTCCACCTCGATCGGTATCGAGCAGTCGGTGGCCGTCGTGGTTGACGGCGCCTACTACGGCCAGGGACGCATCATCCAGGAAGGCTTCTTCGACCTGCAGCGCGTCGAAGTGCTGAAAGGCCCGCAGGCACTGTTCTTCGGCAAGAACGCGACCGCCGGCGTGATTTCGCTCACCACCAATGACCCGGGACCCGATCCGGAATTCATCATGCGGACGGGATATGAATTCAAGTCCAAGCAGATCCAGGCCGAAGCGATCGCTTCGGGCCCGGTCTCCGACACGGTCGGCGTAAGGCTCGCGGTGCGTGGCTCATTCATGGACGGCGGCTATTTCCGCAATGTTTCGGTGCCCCGTACCTATACGACGCTCGACATCCAGGACCTGCTTGTCGGCGGAGGCGGCAATCCGATCGGGCACGTGGCAGCACCCGCTGCAACCCGCGAACCGGGCGAAGATGAGCTGCTGGGCCGCCTCACCGTCAAGTTCACACCGGACGACCGCCTGACCGTGACGTTGAAAGGCGCCTATGACCTCAACAAGGTCAACAACAGCTCATGGAACTACGTGGCCTACGACTGCGGCCTGGCCAGTGGCGTGAGCCAGCTGACGGGTTACGCCTGCGACAACAAGTTCGTGACGCACCAGAACAACATCCCTTCGGATATCGCGGCGAATTTCCCCTATTCGAAGAAGAACGGGCAGCTCTACAACCGCTACCGTTCCTGGGCGTTCAACAGCAACATCGCATATGAAATGGACAACTTCGTCATCAATTCGGTGACCAATTACAACACCAACAACAACCGCTGGGCCTGTGCCTGCGACTTCCAGTCGAGCGACATCGGCACATGGGCAACCGAGAATTCCACCTGGAAATCGTTTTCGCAGGAACTTCGCGTGACGACTACCCTGGATGGACCGATCAACGGCATGATCGGCGCGCTCTATCAGCATACCAAGCGCGACTTCGAGCAGTACATCATGTTCGCGGGGCTGAGAAACAGCCTTGCCGCGCCCGAGAATGTCCATCTCGCCACGACGAAGGACAGCTACACCAAGGGCGAAACCTTCGCGGTCTTCGGCCAGCTGACCTGGAAAATCATGCCCGAGCTCGAGCTGGCGGGCGGTGTGCGCTACACGCATGAGACCAAGGACAGCTTTTTCACCCAGCCCTACAACAATCCGGGGGTGACCTTCATCTTCCGCCCGCAGGACGATCCGGACGGTCTTGGCGAGGTCTTCGCAAACCAGACCTTCAACAACTGGTCGCCCGAAGTAACGCTGACCTACAAGCCCGACCAGAACCTGCTCGTTTATGCAGCCTTCAAGACGGCCTACAAGTCGGGCGGCTTCTCGAACGGCGGCATCAACTCCAAGTTCTCGACCGACCCCCTGGGCGACCTGACTTTCAATCCGGAAAAGGCCGAAGGCTTCGAGGCCGGCATCAAGTCGACAATTCTCGACAACCAGCTGCGCCTGAACCTCACGGCCTTCACCTACAAATACAAGGACCTTCAGGTCGACTTCTTCAATTCGCCGATATTCGCCTTCCAGACACTGACGGCCGATGCGAAGACTGAAGGTGTCGAACTCGAATTCGAGTTCGCGCCGCGAAACGTAGCGGGCCTTAATCTCCATGGCGCCCTGAACTACACCAAGGCGCGTTACACGGACTTTCCGAACGCACCTTGCTATGCCGGTCAGACACCGGCCGAAGGCTGCGCGCTCATCGGCGGCATCTTCACCGAGCAAAACCTGAATGGCGCGCCGCTGTCGGTTGCCCCGAAGTGGACCGGCAATCTTGGCGCCGCCTATGACACGCCGGTGGGCGACGGCTTCAAGTTCGGCATCAATGTCGATAGCCGTTTCAGCGGCAAATACTTGGCCTCCGGTTTTGGCAATCCGCGCTCACGGCAGAACAGTTATCTCACGCTCGACGCCGGCATTCGGTTCGGCGCGGAGGATGACAATTGGGAAATCGCGCTAATCGGCAAGAACCTGACCAACAAGTTCTATGTAACAGGTGTTGTCGACGGACCTTCGACTGGTAGCGGCACCGGCACCGCGGCGGGCATTCGCGCCGACCAGCTGGGTTTCGCCAACCTGCCGCGCACAGTTCGGGTGCAAGTCACCAAGCGGTTCTGATCCTCTCCCCAGGACCGCACAAAAGAAAAGGCGGGGCGAAGGTCCCGCCTTTTCTTTTGGCAATGCCGAAGAGTATCGGATCCGCGACGCGTCAGCAGCCCTTGGGCGCGATCTGCTTGTGGATGTTCCGGAAGGCGCGGCGCTTGAAATACCATTTGCCGCCGATCTTCACGCATTCGTCCTCGTACCTGCCCCGGTCCCGGACGGTGTTCTCGCCCTGGTCGTAGATCTCGCTGGTGTAGCTGCGCACCACCGCATGGTCTCCCTCGACCTCGATCGACCCGGGCCACGCCTCGAACATGATACCGGGGAACTCCTTCATCGCCTCGACCCAGAGAGCCACGATGTTACCGCGACCGGTCTGGGCGGGAAATTCGGGATAGTCGGGCATGGTCCAATGCCCGTCCTCCGCCCAGGTTGCTCCCCACGCGTCCGCATCGCGCTGGGTCACGGCATCGGCATAGGTATCGAGCAGTTCGCGAATGGCCTGAAGGTCTTCGGCCGGACCGGTAAACGGCATGAGTGGCTCTCCCGCTGGTTGTGTGAGCTGAACAATAACCGTTCGCTACCGCACAAGAACCTGCCGGTTGTATGAGGTGATGCGCTCAGATCCGCACGATGGTCTTGCCGATCGTGCGGCCCGACATCAGATCGATGAACGCTTCCGGCAGTTTTTCGAAGCCGTCGCGGACATTGGCCAGCGGTTTCAGGCTGCCGTCGGCGACCCAGCCATCCAGTTCGCGCTGCGCCTGATCCAGCAGCTCTGGATAATCATAGGTGATGAAGCCCTGCATCTTGATGCGGTTGACCACCAGCTGCCACAGCGTCTTCACGCCAAAGGGATGGTCGGCATCGTTGTACTGGCCGATCATGCCGCACACGGGCACGCGCCCGTGGAGGCGCATGAGCGGCAGGATCGCTTCCAGGGTCTCGCCGCCGACATTGTCGAAATAGACATCGACGCCATCGGGGGCCGCCCGGGTTATTTCGGCGGCGATATCCGGCGTCGCACGATAATCGATGGCAGCGTCGAAACCGAGATCGCTGATGACTCTCGCCTTCTCCGGTGAGCCGACCAGCCCGATGACCTTGCAGCCTTTTGCCTTGGCGATCTGCCCGACGGTCGAACCCGTTGCCCCCGCCGCGGCGCTGACCACGACGGTTTCGCCCGGCTTGGCCTCGCCGACCGCAAACAGGCCCACCCAGGCGGTCAGTCCGACAGGCCCGAGCGCGCCCATATAGTGGTACAATTCGTTGCCCGGCTGGGGATGCACCACTTCGAGCCCGAGAGCATCGGCGCCGATCACGTAGTGGTCGGACCAGGTGGCCATTGTCCGCACCAGCGTCCCGACCGGATAGTCGGAATTGTTGGACTCGACCACCTCGCCCAGCGACATGCCGTTTACCGGCGCGCCAAGCGCAACCGGCGGAAGGTAGCTGGGCCGGTCATCGAGAAATCCGCGGATTGCCGGATCGACCGAACCGACCCGCATCCTGACCAGGATCTCGTTTTCGCCGGGAACCGGCATATCGGCTTGCGCCAGGGCAAAATCCTCAGGGACCGGAACGCCTTCAGGCCGTCTCACCAGGATGATCTGTTGTATCTTTTCCATGCCTGAACCCTAGACCTTCGCCCGCCCCCTGTCGGGCTAGCCATATCGCTAGGTGGCTACATTCCACCATTTGCGCGAGACAGTCTGCGGCAAAGGGAGACGCCGCAATGACCATGACAGCCGAAGAAATGCTGCAATTCGTCGATGACCTCTATGCGGCCACCGGCGTCGGTGATTGGGAAAAGGCGGCATCGATGCTCACCGACGACTTTGTCGCCATCGAGGCGGATCCGATGCCGATGGCGGGACGTTACGAGGGCAGGAATGGCCTCAAGGACCTCTACGTGAAAGTCATGGCCATGGTCGACGTCGCGGCGCTCGACCGCATCCAGACCACGGTCGGGGGAGACTATGCGGTCGCGATCCTGACCATGCGGTTTGCGGACCGCTCGCTGGAACCGGCCGAGCTGTGCGAAGTCTTCCGGTTCCGCGACGGCAAGTGCTGCGAAATCAAACCCTATTATTTCGACCCGGCGCAATTCCAGGCCGCCTGCAAGGCAAAAGCCGCAACTTAGTCCCCGGTCCCGGTCCTGTCAGTCAAACGCCAGTTCCCGGCCGCTGGGCACAATGGGCCCTGGCTGCCGCGACCGTGCGCACCGGCTCCCTGACTTCGCGAACTCCCCGCCTGTCGCTCGCGACAGGTCCGGCCGCTTATCCCTTCTTCGCCATGGCGAAGCTGTAAAGCAGGTGGTCCAGCTGCCCGTCGGGAACCGGCGTGAAGATCAAAGGATCGGACGTGTCGCGGATCGCATCGAACTTCTTCGCCATGTCCTCGAGCGTCCATGACGGCTGGTAGATGCCGGCAGATTCGGCGACCCAGGCCCGGGCGACGCGGCCCGCCGCCGAAACCAGCATCTCTCCTGTCACCGTGCAGCTTTCGTGGCACAGCCACGCCACCAGCGGCGCGACCATCTCCGGAGGCATCGGCGGAAACTGGCTGGTGTCGATTCCCGCCGACATGCGCGTGACCGCGGCCGGGACGATGCAGTTGCTCCTGATGTCGAGGCCGGCGTCGGAGCCTTCGATGGCAATGGAGTGCGACAGGCCGATCATGCCTGCCTTGGCGGTGGCGTAGTTGCCGCTGGTCGACTTGCCGTAGAGCCCGTTGATCGAGCTGGTGAAGACGAACCGCCCGAAGCCGTGCTCGTGCATGTAGCGAAGCGCCGGGCGCGCGACGAAATAGGCGCCGCGCAGGTGGACGTCGAGCACCGAATCGAAATCCTCGTAGGACATTTCGTGGAGCGTGCCGCGGCGGACATTGCCGGCACTGTGGATGACGATATCGACACGCCCCCAAGTGTCGAGGGCGGTTTCGACGATCGCCTTGCCGCCTTCGGGCGTCGCAACGGAATCGGTGTTGGCAACCGCCTCGCCGCCCGCCGCCTTGATCTCGCGCACCAGCTCTTCGGCCGGGCCTTCGTCGGTAGCGTCGCCCGACATGCTGACGCCGGGATCGTTGACGACAACTTTCGCCCCGCGCTCGGCCAGCAGCATGGCATGGGCACGGCCGAGCCCCCTGCCTCCACCGGTGACCACCGCCACGCGATCGTCGAATCTCAGCTCAGCCATTCTCTTCTCCTCTCCGCGTCGGGCACGCTCAGGCCACGACCTTGGCCGACCGCAGTGCCTCTATGCGTTCCGGCGCCAAATCAAGAATTTCCTGCAGGATTTCATCCGTATGCTGGCCAAGCACCGGCGGCGCTTCGGGCACCGGCTGGCTGTCGCCCGCGAACCTGATCGAACGGTTGACGATGGGAACCCTGCCCAGCGTCTTGTGTTCGGCTTCGACCACCATCTCGCGCGCCACTGCCTGCGGCTGGGACAGCGCCTCCAAAACCCCCAGGATCGGCGCATGCGGCACTTCGTGCTCGGTGAAGATCTCCACCAGTTCCTCCACCGTATGACGGCGAGTGAAGGCGGAGACGATCTCGTTCACTTCCTCGCGCGCGTCGCGGCGCTTCTCCAGCGTATCGTAGCGCGCATCCTCGGTGAGTTCGGGGCGCTCGATGGACAGGCAGACCCGCCCCCAGAAGGAGGGCGTCAGGCAGGCCACCACGATCGAGCCGTCGTCTTTCGCCGGAAAGATACCATAGGGCACGAGATTGGGATGCTGCGAGCCCTGCCGCGCGGGATCATGGCCGGTGAAGAAGGCAAGCTGGGCGATGTAGCCGAGCATGCCGATCAGCCCGTCCATCAGGCTGATATCGATGTAGCGGCCCCGTCCGGTGACGTTGCGCTCGTGCAGGGCGGCAAGGATGCCGATCGGTCCGTTGATGCCGCCGACGAGATCGCCCAGCGGGATGCCGAGTTTGGTCGGCAAGCCATCGGGTTCGCCGTTCATCGACAACGCGCCCGACATCGCCTGCAGCACGATATCGAAGCTGGGCCGGTCACGCAGCGGGCCGTTCTGGCCGTAACCGGAGATCGCGCAGTAGATCAGCTTCGGATTGACGGCGGACAGCGCCTCGTAGCCGAGCCCCAGCCGGTCCATCACGCCGGGCCGGTAGTTTTCGATGACGATATCGCTTTTCGCGGCGAGATCCTTCGCCAGCGCGACGCCGTCCTCGCTCTTCAGATCGATGACGATGCTTTTCTTGCCGCGGTTGACGGCGAGGTAGTAATGGCTTTCGCCGTCGCGCATCGGCGGGAAGGTGCGGGTCTCGTCGCCCGTTCCCGGCGGCTCGATCTTGACCACTTCCGCGCCGAGATCGGCAAGGGCAAGCGAAGCCGAGGGCCCGGCAAGTACGCGCGTGAAATCGAGCACGCGAATTCCGGCCAGCGGGCCTGCCCAATCGTCTTTCGTCTCCTCGCCCATTGCGTCTCCGGATGCGTTCCTATTTCAGATGTTGTTTGAAGAAGGATACGATCGCCGCATAGGCGTCCTGTGCTTCCGGCAGCGTCGGCATCATGATGTAGCAATGCCCCATGCCCTCGCCGACGATCAGGTCGGTTTCGACGCCGGCCTTCATCAGCATCGAATTGGTGTAGATCGCAGGGCTCATGTCCATCGCCCGCGTGCCGGTGATCAGCAGCGTGGGCGGGAACTTCTTCAGCACGTCCTGATGCAGGCCCGGCGATACGTCGGCGCCCGACATGTCGACTCCCGCGAAATAACCCCACGTCATGTCAAAGCCTTCCTCGCCCTCCGGCGGCGGAGGCGGGAAGGAGCCGTCGATATAGGCAGCGACATAGGCCGAATCGCCTTCGCGGAAACGCACGCCGCCCGCGCCGAAGATGCCGAGCGCGCCCGCCTGCGGCAGGCCATGCGCGGGTAGCCACGCCCCGGTCTGTGCGGTGAGCGCTCCGCCGGCCGAACAGCCATAGATGCCGATATGATCGGGCTCATGGTATTTGAGCAGCTCGGCATAGACCTTGGCGACGTCCTCGACGCCTGCCGGATGCCTGTTCTCGGGCGCCATCCGGTAATTGACGCTGATGACCTCGAAATCGCCGAGCGCCGCGATCGGGATCGATTCGAGCAGGGAACAGCTCTCCCAGCAGATCGAGAACGCACCGCCATGCAGATTGATCAGCACCCGGTCACGGTCGTAGTTGCCGTCCTTGGGCTTGACGAGGCGCACCTGCACGCCCGCGAGATCGTGCTCGGAGATCTCGACGTCGTACATGCTGCGCATCAGCTTGAGCTGCGGCGCGAGCATTGCATCGATCTGCCTGCGGTTCGCCTCGATGTCGGCGGGCATTTCGGCCGGCATCATGCCCGCCATCTTGGCCCGCATCGCCTGCATCGCCTGCGCCTCCTTGCTGGAGAAGACCGAAGGCGGCAGCTCGAAGGACGGCACGACCACTGTTCCGTCCTCGCGAAATTCAGGTTTGGCGGGCGCGGCGCTATCCTGCGCGCCGGCAAGTGTCGCTGCGCAGCCGAGGCCCGCAGCGACAATCACGGTCAGCAATCTGGACATGATCCTCTCCGGCTCTGTTTTTCCGAGCCAGGATATTACAGATCAGCCCTTGCTCGGCAATTCGGCGACGGCAGTGCCGAAGGCGGACAGCTCGCCGCGATGCGTCGTCGCCTTCTGTTCGACTTCGACGTATTTCTTGCCGTTCTCCTCGAACTTGCGCTTGACCTCGCCGTTGATGACGATCGCGTCGCCGTCCGGATTGTGGCGGCGGATCTGGCAGTCCGACTTGTGCAGGAAGCCGTCGTCACCGATCCAGTTGGTCATGTGATGCGTCAGCCACGAGCAGCGCTCCGGACCGTAGTCATAGGCACCGGGCGCGCCGACCTCGAGCGCGAAGTCCTCGTCCCAGTGGACCCGCTCCGGGCAGTCCGGCACGTTGAAGCGGTTGCGGATGCCAAGGCCGGGATGCGCCTTCTGCATCTTGTAGGCGAGCTTGTTGGCGCGGATGTAAAGCCCGCCCCAGCCCTGTGCGTAGCAGA
>JAGREL010000324.1 GCA_020446575.1 Novosphingobium sp.
CGGTGGGCGTGATCATCAGCCCGGCGGGCAATGTCCAGCAGCTTGCCGAATATGTCGAAGCCGAGCGCAACATCGGCGGCAAGCGCGCCAGCTTCGCCAGGGTGCACAATGCGGAAAGCGATGATGTGCCGGCCAGCGACCTCAAGCTCGAAAAGTTCATCGATGGGGACATCCTTGCCAAGGCACCCGGCCTGCCGCGGCCCGGCGCCGAGGTGAAGACCGTCCTGATGACCGGCTCGACCGGATTCCTCGGCCGGTTCCAGGCGCTGTCATGGCTGGAGCGCATGGCCGAATCCGGCGGCAAGGTGATCTGCATCGCGCGCGGAGCCGACGAGGCGCAGGCGCGTCAGCGTATCGAGGCCGCGCTCGATACCGATCCGGAGCTGATGAAGCATTTCCGGGCGCTCGCCGCCGATCATCTCGAAGTCCTGCCGGGCGACCTCGGCATGCCGAATCTCGGCCTCGACGAGGCGACCTTCGAACGGCTGGCGGAAACGGTCGACCTGATCGTGCACCCCGCTGCCCACGTCAATCACGTGCTGCCCTACAACCAGCTGTTCGGTGCCAACGTCGTCGGCACGGCGGAACTCATCCGGCTGGCGATCACCACCAGGCTCAAGCGATTCCACTACATCTCGACGCTGGGCGTGATGGGCCTGACCGATCACCTCGTCGACGAAGACAGCGATATCCGCGAGGCCATCCCGAGCTGCGAGATCGATGACAGCTACGCCAATGGCTACGGAATCAGCAAATGGGCCGGCGAAGTCCTGCTGCGCGAGGCGCACGACCTGTGCCAGTTGCCGGTCGATGTCTTCCGGCCCGGCATGATCCTCGCGCACAGCCGCTACACCGGCCAGCTGAACGTGCCCGACATGTTCTCGCGGTTGCTGTTCAGCCTGATCGCCACCGGCGTCGCTCCGGCGACGTTCTACGCTCAGGATGCCTCGAACGGGCGTCCGCGCGCGCGGTATGACGGGCTGGCGGTCGACTTCCTGGCGGATTCGATCACCGCGATCGGTGCGCAGGACACCGAGGGATACCACACCTACAATCTCTCGGGCGGTCACGATGACGGCGTCTCGCTCGACACCTTCGTCGACTGGCTGGTCGAAGCCGGATGCAAGATCGACCGGATCGATACCTATGACGAGTGGCTATCGCATTTCGAAACGGCGATGCACGCCCTGCCGGAGGAGCAGAAGCAGGAATCGATGCTCGCGATCCTCGGGCCCTATCGGCATCCACAGGCGGCCGTAACCCGGTCGCGACTGCCCGCCGAACGGTTCCGGTCGGCGACGAAAGCGGCCGGTTTCGACATTCCGCCGGTCTCTCAAGGGCTGATCAACCAATACGTCGTCGGCCTGCGGCACCACGGGCTGCTGTAGCCGCGGGCAAATGCTTCCCGGGGTCCGCGCGACGCCGCCGAACGAGGCGACGTCCGCGATCCGTGCCCGCAACATCTGGAGCTGAAGCGATGGACAACGCAAACCTCGAAGCCACTCTCGATTACGTCAAAAGCCGCTGGGACATCGTCGATTGCGTGAACCGCTACACGCGCGGGATGGACCGGCTCGACCGGGAATCGGCGCTATCGGCTTTCCACGAGGACGCGGTGCTCGACTATGGCGTATTCGTCGGATCGCCGGCGGAATTCTTCGACTATTTCTCGGAACTCCACCGCCACCATCACCATTCGACCAATCACATGATCTGCAATCATGTCTGCGATCTCGACGGGGACGCGGCTCACACCGAAACCTATTTCGCGGTAGCCAACAACAACGTTGGCGATCCGCCCTTCTCGCTGGCCGGTGGGCGCTATGTCGATCGCTTCGAGCGCCGCGACGGGCGCTGGGCGATTGCCGCTCGTCTGTGCATTGGCGAATGGGACGCGACGCCCGGCAACGAACTGGCGGAAACGCTAATCGCCAAGTTCAAGGAGGTCTTCAGCATCAGTCGCGACAGGAACGATGCCTCCTACAGGCGTCCACTGAACGTCGACCCCGCGCGGATTGGCACGAACATCGCTGTCTGACGACGGCCCTCGACCATCACGGATAACTCCAGTCCGGAGGGGCGAGCGGCAGCGAGACGACCGCTTCCGCGCCCCCGCCGATGAAATTGCGCAGTTCGAGCGTGCCCTGATGCTGTGCGACAATGGCATCCGCGATCGCAAGGCCAAGGCCGCTGCCGCCCGTTTCGCGGTTGCGCGAAACTTCGCCGCGAGCGAACGGCTGGCAACCGTGTTCGAGCATCTCGGGACTGAAGCCGGGACCTTCGTCGCGGATATGAAGCTGGGCTCGCTGCCCTGTCCGTGACACGGAAACGGTGGCGGCCTTGCCGTAGCGCACGGCATTGTCGATCAGGTTCTGGATCAGGCGGCGCAATGCCAGGCTGGATGCGACCACTGGCGCGTGCTCGATTGTCCCGGTTCGCACGGGGGCGTCCAGACGCCGGTATTCCTGCACCATGGCCGAAGCGAGATCGGCCAGATCGAACCTGTCCGCCGGTTCGCTGCCGCTTCGGTCGAGCGCCAGCGAATCCGCGATCAAACGGCGCATGATCTCGATTTCCGAGAGTGCGGCCTCGCGCTGTTCGCGGGGCAGGGCCTCCAGCCGGAAGGCAAGGCGGGTCAGGGGCGTTCCCATGTCATGCGCGATGGCGGAGAGCATCCGCGTCCGCTGTGCGACATGCTCTGCCTGGCTGCGCTGGTAATCGGCGAGCGCATCGGAAACGACGGTCAGCTCGGGTGGTCCCTCGATATCCTCATTCCATGGCTGGCCGCTGCGGCTGTTCCGGGCCGCATCCGCCAGCCGTTCGAGCGGACGGGTGATCGCGCGTGCCGAAAACCAGCCGAATGCGATAATCGCGGCGAGCAGGAGCAGCGTGGCCGCGGACACGGTCCACCACCAGCGCCGGCTGGTGGGATGCGCGCCGGTGCGGACCAGCGACCAGTCGCCGTCGCGCTTCCAGGCGAAGCTGCCGTCGCCGAACAGCATGCTGCCTTCGCGCCACGGGCCAGGGGTGTCGGCGTATGCGCGCAGGTTTTCCGGGTCGCTGCCAAGTTGCCGGGAGAGCCATGCCTCCATCGCGCGGTCGCGAGCCTCTCCCGACCGGGCATCCGGCTCCGTCGCGGAGATGCTGTGGAGCAGCGGCCGGGCCGCCATGTTTTTCACCGCCTTGCCCTGCAATGCGAGCGCGACCTCGCCCATGTCGGTGGGAGCGGGGCGCGGCGGCGGTCCGATGAAGGTGATGGCCACCATCGCGGCAGCCGTCGCAATCACGGAAATCGCTACCAGGGCAATGATCTGGCGCGCGATCGGCATGCGGCGGAACACGCCGGCCTCACCTGCGCTCGGTGGCTGCCGGGAGGCTGTAGCCCGCACCCCGGACTGTGCGGATCAGGTCCGCTCCGCCCCGTTCGGCCAGCTTGCGTCGCAAACGGCTGATGTGGATGTCTATCGCCCGGTCGAAAACCATGCCTTCGTCGCCGTGGATGGCGTCGATCAGCTGGTCGCGGGTCAGTACCGCGCCATGCGCATTGGCAAGCGCCGCGAGCAGCCGGATCTCGCTTGAACTCAGATCTACGGGCTCGCCTGCCGGGTCCGTCAGTGTCCAGGCCTGCTGATCGAGCTGCCAGCCGCCGAACAGCAGGAGCCTGCCCGGGAACGTTCCGTCGCCGCCGGCGGGGGGCAGTGCGTGGCGGCGAAGGACGGAACGGACCCGGGCAAGCAGCTCGCGCGGGTTGCACGGCTTTGCGAGATAGTCGTCGGCACCGATTTCAAGCCCGATGATCCGGTCGATGTCGCTTGCCAGCGTCGAGAGCATGATCACCGCCGGCGCAGACCGGCCCTGCAGCGAACGCAGGCAGGACAGCCCGTCCTCTTCGGGCATCATCACGTCGAGTATGATCACATCGCATGGCGCTTCGACCAGCGCGGCGCGCATTGCCGCCGCGCTTTCCGCTTCACGTACGGTGAAACCGTGCCCCTGCAGGAATTCGCCGATGAGCTGGCGCAGGGCAGCGTCGTCATCGACCAGGAGGATGGATTCACCGGCCACATGGCATGCATCGGCAATCGGTTCTCCTTTTGCAAGCGTGACCGGTCTTGTGCGGGTGACGGGGTCTTCACGTGGCGATGCCAATGGTGGTCTCGCCAGTGTAGCCGGATGAGACATTGCCGGAGAATGTCGGCGTCATGACCGCCATCTGCGCGTCGGTGTTGTCGCCGAACACATTGTCGCCGGCGATCGAGACCGAGGCGAAATTGCTCTGGCTGGTCCCGTAGTTGCTGTTGCCGGAATAGACGGCGGAACACACGCTTTCCGTCATCGCCAGCTGAGAGGTAAG
Organism: Novosphingobium sp.; assembly: GCA_020446575.1. Classification (GTDB taxonomy): domain Bacteria; phylum Pseudomonadota; class Alphaproteobacteria; order Sphingomonadales; family Sphingomonadaceae; genus Novosphingobium. The sequence continues at coordinate 4,355 of JAGREL010000324.1, forward strand.
CACGGCGAAGCGGCCGGAAGTCGCGTTGTCCAGGCTCGAGAACACTTCGAAATGCATATGCGGATAGCGGCCCGCATAGCATCCCGGCACGATCGTCTGGAATGTCACCTGCCCGTTCGCATCGGTGACCTGCACGCCGCGCAGATAGCTTTCGGTCGGCAGGTCGTAGAGCGAATATTCGCCATTGGCGTCGCAATGCCAGAGATAGACGGCATAGCCGGCCAGCGAGGCGCAGGAGGAATTGACGTCGAGCAGCGTCATCGTGAGCGTCAGCGGAACGCCCGCCGCGACCGTCGAGCTGTTAATGAAGCTGGACCGGATGTCGCTGCGCTCGACCCCGCTCACTACGAGCGCGTTGGAAGTGACCCCGTTTGAGCTGTTGGTGCCGTCGGCGGGGTAAGGGCCCGCCGTTTCGCCTGCCGCAGTGTCGCAGGTGGTGCTGGTCGCGGTTGCGGTGGGTGTCGGCGTCGGGGTTGCCGTTGCCGTGGCTGACGGCGTTGGCGTGGGTGTCGCAGTCGCGGTTCCCGAAGTCGAACTGTCGTCTCCGCCGCAGCCGGTTACCAGAGCGGCCGTGCTCGCGGCGCCGAGCAGGCCAAGGGCGCGCCGGCGGCCGAGCAGCCGGTTCAGCACGAGGAGGTCGTGACTCAGGCCACGATCGTGATCCTCAATCTTGTGATGCATCGCAACAAGGCTCCCGATTGATCGGAAGCCTTGTTAGCCCTTCAAGTTTTCCTGCGTTTTTCGCGAATGTTTCGGCAGCGTTTCGGCCAGGTGATGGAGGCGTTGCGAGGAAAGGCCAACGTGCAGGTCGTCTGCGACCTGCAGAAGAAGGTACTGAGCTGAATGGATGCAAAATCAGGCAAAATAATTTTGCTTGCTCACCAATAAAGCGAGGCTATCTTTGGTCCGGGTACTTTCCGGGGCAAATCATGAAGATGAAGAACCATTCCGCTGCGTTGTTTGCAGTATTGTTTCTTTTCCTGTCCGTTTTGTCCGATACACCGGCTCTTGCACAGGAAAAGGGTGCGGTGCGAGAGGGTTTCTCGGCCGAGGCGCTGCAAGGGCAGAAAATTGTCCTAGTGCGCCCATCCGTCTGGGTGGGTGAGCAATCGATGGCGGGAGTGCCCGAACCCAACGCCGACTGGACCGCGCAATCGCGGGAACTTCTGGTGGCGGAACTCGGTCGAAGGCAGGCACAATTCAGCAATGTAATCATTGCAGAGCCCGAGCTTGTCGGGCCGGAGGCAAAGCTTTTTGCTGACTACCGTTCTCTCTTTTCGACGGTCGCGCGGTCAGTGATGGTCTACCAATTCTTTCTCGGCAATCGTCTCCCGACCAGGAAGAAAGGAGCTTTCGACTGGACGCTTGGCGACGGTACGAGTCGTTTGGGCGAGCTCACCGGAGCACGATATGCCCTGTTCGTTACAACACGTGATGAGTATGGCTCGACAGGGCGAAAGATATTCCAGTTGCTTGCCGCCGGTATCGCAGGCGTTGGTGTGCAGTCTGGCGTTCACCAGGGATTTGCCGGCTTGGTCGATCTGGAGACGGGTTATCTCGTCTGGCTGAACGCGGATGGTCAGATGGGAGGCGACGTTCGCACCGAGGACGGCATGCAGAAGCGGGTCCGGCAATTGCTTGAGGACTTTCCCGGGCTTGCGGAAGAGCCGGCACATTGAATCCAGCGTGCCGTCTCGCCGCAGTTGCCCTCGCGCTGGTGGGGCTGGAAGGGACTGCGCGCCCACAGGACGTGGACCTAACGATACCGCCCTACTCCGGAGCCTATGAGCCCCAAGGCGTCGATGAGCGCGGGCTTTGGATGGAAGTCGACGAAGCGGAGCGACAGTTTCGCGATTCCACACACGTCCTCAAGGATGAGCGTCTGACCCAATGGCTTGGTGAGGTGCTGTGCCGAACGGTCGGCGATGACCGTTGCGCTTCGGCACGAATCTACGTCGTTCGGGATGCCTCGTTTAACGCGGCCATGGCACCCAATGGGCTGATGCTGGTGCATACCGGGCTTCTGGCCCGTCTGACTTCGGAATCCGAACTGGCGACGATTCTCGGCCATGAATTCGCCCATTTCGAGAGGCGGCACACGCTTAACCAGTTTAAGAAAATTAGGGCGTCGACGGATCTGATGGCATGGTTTGGACTGGCCGGCGCGGCGGCGAGAGTCGATATGACAAGCGTGCAAAACAGCCTCATAGCTGGAATCTTTTCTTACAGCCGGGAGCAGGAAATGGAGGCGGACAAGCTGGGAGCGGCCTATGCCAAAGCATCGCCATACCGGCTCAATGCCTCGGCGGTTTGGAAGCGTGTGATCGAGGAAGACAATGCACGCCGTGAGGCGCGCGGTCTCAGGAAACGACGTCACAAGTATTCCGGCTGGCTGGATAGTCACCCGGCAGAGGCCGAGCGGCAAGAGTACCTCGCAGAACTCGAAGCGAAAGTTGGTGATGAAGGCGACCCCGGCGTCGAGGCTTATCGCGAGGCGATTGCCCCGGTCCTCCCGATGTTGCTCGACGAACTGCTGCGGCGTAACGATTTCGGCGGGGTCGATTATATCTTGCGGAGCAGGGGCGAGCTTGCGGGTTGGAGCGGACCTTTGCTCTATGCGCAGGGCGAACTCTACCGGCAGCGCGGCAACCCGCGCGATTTGGTGACGGCGCGCGAGTTCTTCACGCAATCGATGAACTATCCCGATGCCCCGGCCGAAAGCTGGCGGGGGCTCGGGCTTTGCGCGATACGGCTTGGCGATCGAGAGGCAGGGCGCGAGGCGCTTGCCGAATATATCAGGCGTGCGCCCGATGCGCAGGATGTAGGAATGATGAAATTGTTGGTGGAGGGTACGGGTGACCAGACAAAATAGGATGCAGGTCTTGTGCCTGATTGCGATGCCACTGCTGGCAACCGCCTCTCCCGCCATGGCCGGGTGGAAATTAAAACCTGCGGGGCAGGCAGCCATAGTGGACAACATCACGATTACGCCTGCGGCAGACTGGAATCAGTGGACCGGGCGGCCGGGGAAGCAGGGGCGAACCTGGACCCGCGACGGGTTCGAACTCAATTCACTGGAGGTTTTCTCAGGTGTTCCCAACGGCCAACCGCTTTATCGCGAGCGCAACCGCAAGCAGAATCCCCTGCCGAAATTCGACAAATCTATGCTCTTGCCTGACCTGGCGACCTTTTTCGAACGCAGTTTCAGGACCTACTACAACATTGCCGATTTCACCGTGAACGAAACCGTGCCTGACAGCATTTCAGGCCACCAGGGAATCCGGGTGACTTATCGCTTTGTATCGGCAACGGATGAACTTGTTCTGCTGGGCGAAGCTCGGCTGGCTGTCGTCGGCGGCCAGCTTTACGCAATCAATTTCTTCGCCCCCGAATTGCACTATTTCGATGCTGGGATCGGAGAAGTGCACGATATAATGGACGGCGCGCAGATTTCAGCGAAATAGCTCCCGCCCCGCAGGGTATCACCCCGCCCGCGTGCCGCTCATGTCCATCGAGCCGAAGGCGCCGGTGTCGATCTTGCCGGAGATGCTGTCGCCGTCGACTGTCGCGGTGCAGGTAAGTTCCATCGGCATCGGGACTTTCATGTCCATCTTCCAGCTCAGGTTGTTGCCGTCGACCTTGCCGTCCTTCACTTCCATGTCGCCCATCGGGCCGGCGACGGCGCCGGTGAACGTGTCGCCGCTCACATTGACGGTGAAAGTGCCCTTCTGGTCTCCCATCGGGGTCTTGGTAACGACGTCGTAAGTGCCGGCAACGGACATGGTTTCCTCCTTGAAACTTTGCAATTTAGAGTTCTGACTTCTGCGGCGGCGCTGTCAACCGTCCGAGTCCGGAGCGGATACGATTTCCACGGGCAGGCCGAGGTCTTTCAGCTGCGGCTCGACTTCCTGGCGGTCGCCGACCACCACGAATGTCAGGCCGCCGGGCTGCAGGTAGGTCTTCGCGGCCGTGTCGATCGCCTGCGCATTGATGGCGCGGTAGCGGTCGGCGAGAGTCTCGTAGTAATCGTCCGGGCGGCCGAGCAGTTCGTTGGTCACGATCGCGGAGAGCACGTCGGAATTGCGCTCGAACCGGTTGGGCAGCGCGCGGATATTGCCGTCGGTGACCCGGCCGAGTTCGTCGGAGTCGACCGGGCGCTGCGCCGGGAAAGCTTTCATGTCGGCAAGGATGGCGCGGATCGAATCGCCTGTCCGGTCGGCCTGGACCGGCGCGGCGATCAGGAAGGCGCGCGGACCGGCGGTGCCGCGCACTCCGCTATAGACGCCGTAGCTCCAGCCCTTGTCTTCGCGCAGGTCCGAATTGAGCCGGGCGAGGAAGCCGCCGCCCAGCACCTCGTTGGCCAGGTCCAGCGCTTCCATGTCGGGCGTCCGCCCGGTGACGGGAAGCACGCGGCCTCCATAGATCACCGATTGCGGCGAGTTGGGCCGGTCGATCAGGACGATGCGCGGGCGCGGCGCGGGAATCGCGGCGGCGAGGTTCTTGGCCGGCTCCTCCGCTGCCGGTGGCTGCCAGTCGCCGTAGGCCGCTTCCAGCAGCGGCAGCAGGCGTTCCATGGTGATGTCGCCGACCACCGTTATCCTCGCCAGCTCGGGCCGAAGCCATTTGTCATGCGCGGCGCGCAGGGCTTCGGGCGTCAGGGCCGACAGCGATGCGGCATCGCCGAGGCCGTCGCCGGGCTGCGCATAGGGGTGGCTGCCGTAGAGCAGCTTGCCCAGTTCGCGGCTGGCCAGAGCGCGAGGGCTGGCGAGCGTCTGCGCGAGTTGGGCGAGCTTCTGGTCTTTCAGCCGGTCGACCTCGTCCGGTGCGAAAGCGGGATTGCGGGCGACGTCGGCCATCAGCTTGAGCGACGGCGCGAGATTGGCGGTGAGCGCCGACAGGGTGATGCTGCTGGCGTCGAGGCTGGCGCCGGTCGAGATCGACGCGCCGAGCCGCTCCTGCTGTTCGGCGATCTCCGTCGCGTTGCGGCTGCCATCCGGACCGGCCGTGCCCTCGTCGAGCATGTCCAGCATCAGCTCCTGCGTGCCCGGCGCATCGAGAGCGTCGGCGGCGATGCCGGCATCGAAGCCGAGCGAAACGATCAGCTTGGGAATCGCCGTGCGCCGGGCGAGCGCCACGGGAATGCCGTTCGACAATTGCGCGCGTTCGATCGCCGGAAAGTCGAGCTGCGCCACCGGGGCGACCGGCGGGGCCGCGCGTTCCGGCTCGGGCGGCAGCGGCTTTGCCGTCGTCTTCGCATCCGGAGGCGGTGCCGGGCTATCGGCCTCGTCGCCCCAGCCGCCCATGGCCGCGCCGTCCTCGGTCCGTTCGCCGGGCACGACGTCGAGCGAGAAGACCGGACGCGTCAGCCAGCGCTGCATCGCCGCGCGGATATCGGCCGGGGTCAGCGCGGCCATGCGTGCCAGGTCCTCGCGGTATTTGCCCGGATCGCCCGAATACAGCTCGCCTTCGGCCAGCGTCGCGCCCTTGCCGTAGAACCCGCCGACCCGTTCGAGGCCGCCGATCTGCGCCGAAAGCGTGCTGGTTACGGCGCGGCGCACTTCGTCTTCGGTCGGGCCTTCGGCGACATATTCGGCGACGACTTCATCGAAGCGCTTTTCCGCACGTTCGGGATCGACGCCCGGCTTCACGTCCATTGTCGCCTGCATAAAGCTCACCTGCTCGAACGTCAGCGCGCTCGCGGTGACGGCGACGGCCAGCTGGTCGCCGCGCACCAGCGCATTGTCGAGCCGCGAGCTGGCAAGGCCGCCGAGGATATGCAGGCCGATCTCTAGCGCCGGGGCGTCGGGATGGTTGAGGCCGGGCCCGCTCCAGTTGCGGGTGAGGCGGGTGACCGGCACCTGGTCCATCATTTCGCGTGACACCGGCGCAGCGAGCGTGACCGGGCCGGCATCGACCTTCTTCACTTCGGGGCCGCGCGGGATATTACCGAACCACTTCTCGACAATCGGGCGGGCGGTCGCCGCGTCGATGTCACCGGTCAGCACCAGCACGGCGTTGTTCGGTCCGTAGTGATCGCGGAACCAGTTGCGCACGTCCTCCAGCGTCGCCGCGTCGAGATCGGCCATCGAGCCGATTGTGGAGTGGCGATAGGGATGGCCGATAGGAAACAGCCCGTCGCCAATGGCGTAGTCCATCAGGCCGTAAGGCTGGTTGTCGCCCTGCCGCTTCTCGTTCTGGACAACCCCCCGTTGCTTATCGAGCTTGTCCTGGGTGACCGCCGGCAGCAGGTGGCCCATGCGATCGCTTTCCATGAACAGCGCAAGGTCGAGCGCGCCGGTCGGCACGGTCTCGACATAGTTGGTCCGGTCGTACCAGGTGGAGCCGTTGGTCGGAGTCGAGCCGGCTGCCTCAAGCGGCTTGTCGAAACTGGGCGCATTGGCCGATCCGCCGAAGAACAGGTGCTCGTAAAGATGGGCGAAGCCGGTCTTGCCTTTCGGCTCGTACTTGGAGCCGATGCGGTAATAGATCGTCACGCCCACAATCGGCGTCTTGCGGTCGGTGTGGACGATGGTGGTCAGCCCGTTCGCGAGCGTGAAGCGCTCGTAGGGAATGTCCACGGCCGCGACGAGCCCGGAAAGCGGCGCGGTCTCGGCAGCGGCGGGGGCTGGGGCATCGGCCCAGGCCGCGGGCTGGAACAGGGCGATGGAAAGGGCGAGAGCGAAAGTCAGGAAACGGCGCATTGTTTGTCTCTAGCAGGCGAATATGAACGGCGCAGCAATGGCCGGGGATTAGTCGAATCCGATGAAAGTCACGAAGCTTTCGAGGGGTTCGCGCGGCGTGCGGTAGGAATTCATCGGTGAGGCCGTATCCTCGTAGCCCAGCGACATGCCGGCGAACAGCATCAGCTCTTCGGGCATGCCGGTGATTCGGGCGACCGTCTGCGGCCAGACGGACCAGATCTCCTGGGGGCAGGTGGCGAGCCCGCGTTCCACTGCGAGCAGCATCAGCGTCTGCATGTACATGCCCAGGTCCGACCATTGCGGCGGGCCGACGCGGCGGTCGATACAGAAGAACAGGCCGACCGGCGCGCCGAAGAAAGCGAAGTTCATTTCCTTAAGCAGCTGCTCGCCATTCTCCTCCCGGCCGACGCCGAGCGCGGCATAGCGTAGCGCGCCGGCTTCGCGGCGGCGCCTGCGCAGGGGTTCCCACAGTTTGGGCGGATAGATGACGTAGTCGCCCTTTTCCCGCTCGCCGCTTTCCAGCTTGTCGCTGACGGTCGCCTTCAGTTCGGCGAGCGCCGTCCCGGTCAGGGCGTAGACATGCCAGGGCTGGAGATTGCCGCCCGAAGGCGCGCGGGCCGCGATTTCCAGGATCTCGCGCAGTTCGGCTTCGGGCACCGGCCGGTCGAGAAAGGCGCGGCACGAGTGGCGGGCACGCACGGCATTGGCAACGTCCATCGCCTCGTTCCCTCCTTCCTGACCCGGTCTGTGATTCCCGGTTCAGCCCCTGATGAAGATCTGCGTGCTGTCGAAGCGGCTGATCCGCCAGTGCCCGTCGTCGTCGCGTTTGCATTGCATCCACACGTCGGCGGTGGCGAGCGGATCGCATCCGTCGGTGAACGGCGGGTCGCCCGGCTTGGCGAAGAACAGCAGCAGGAAATCGGCCTTCGCTTCGGTTTCGCTGGTGAAGCTGATTTTCAGGTTGGTGATGAAGTGGCGCATGCACA
>JAGREL010000325.1 GCA_020446575.1 Novosphingobium sp.
TCAACCTGACGCTGCATCGCCTGCCGGAGATCCTCGAAGGGCCGGGCCTGGGCGAACTGATCGACGCGCTGATCGCCGAGGACGAAGCCAAGCGCCTGGCAGCGATGGACGCGTGACCATTGCCCAGGCGCTCCGCGAAAGCGCCGCCGCGCTTGCGGCGAGCAGCGACACTGCCCGGCTCGATGCCGAACTGCTGATGGCCCATGCGCTGGGCGTTTCGCGATCCGACCTGCTGCTGCGGCACATGGACGACGAGCCGCCGCCCGGATTCACCGGGCTTGTCGAACGGCGCCTCGCCCACGAGCCGGTCGCCTATATCATCGGGCACAGGGAATTCTTCGGGCTCGATTTCCGGGTCAGCCCCTCGGTGCTCATCCCGCGCCCGGACAGCGAAGTGCTGGTTGAAGCCGCGATCGCCGGGCGGCCGGACGCGCGAGCGGTGCTGGACTGCGGCACGGGTTCCGGTGCGCTGCTGCTTGCGGTGCTGGCGAATCTGCCCGGGGCAAGCGGAACCGGCATCGACAACAGCGCCGCCGCGCTCGAAATCGCCCGGGCGAATGCCTCGGCGCTGGGCCTCGGCGGGCGGGCCAGGATGATTCGCGCCGACTGGAACGAGCCGGGCTGGACCGATTCGCTCGCAGCGCCGTTCGATCTCATCCTCGCCAATCCGCCCTATGTCGAAACAAGCGCCGAACTTTCCGCGTCGGTGAGCGAATATGAACCCTCGACGGCGCTTTTCGCCGGTCGCGAGGGGCTGGACGCCTATCGCGCGCTCGTGCCGCAACTGCCCGGTTTGCTTGCGTCTGGCGGGCTTGCACTGGTGGAAATCGGCATGCACCAGGCCGACGCGGTGAGCGGGATTGCCAGCGACGCGGGCTTCACGGCCAAGCTGCGCCGCGATCTCGGCGACAGGGCCCGGGTCCTGGAATTAACGCAAATGCAATGAGTTTTTGCTTGGCTTTTTGCGCCGCAGCGCTTAAGCGGAACCCGAAATCAGCCGATGGACGACTGTTTCCCATGCGGCGGTTTCAACTCCAGCATTTGCATTCGGCCGTGGCGCACATTGCCACGTGCCAAGCGCAGATGTCGGGACCACGGCTCTCGAGGTGATCCGTGGTGGAGCGACATGCGACATGCCGGCCAGCATGGCTTGGCGGCCGTCGGGAGTTTTTTTGAGGAACGTTATCCTTGAACAATAATCGTGGAAGTAACCGTCGGCGCGGCCGCGGCAACAATCGTCAACAAGGCGGGCAGCAGCTGAACCGGATCGACAGCCGAGCGCGCGGCAACGCGCCGCAGCTGCTCGAGAAATATCGCAAGCTGGCCCATGACGCCCATCTCAATGGTGACCGGGTACAGGAGGAGTATTTCCTCCAGTTCGCCGATCACTATTTCCGTGTCATCGCCGACCAGAAGCAACGGCAGGAAGATTCGCGCCAGCAGCGTCGCGACGAGCGTGCCGCGGACGGCAGCGAATCCGATCGCGACGATGGCGATTCCCGCTCGGATCAGGCTTCGGATCGGGAAGCGTCCTCTAATGAACGGAACGATCGCGGCCGCCGCGATCGCCAGGATGCTGCGCGCGCCGACCGGGATGCCGATGACGCGGGCGACGACCGCGAGAGCGGCGATTCGCAGCAGAACATCTATGAACCTGTCGAGAACCCCTTCACGCGGGACAACCGTGGCGGGCGTGGACTGAAGCCGCGCCGGACGCGCCGCGATTCACGCCAGTCGAACGACGACGAAAGCGACGCCGAAGAGGATTCGCAAGACAGCGAAGCCGCGGAAGCATCCTCGTCGGGGTTCGACCCCGCCTCGCTGCCGCCCTCGATTTCGAACGAGCGCGAGGCCGCCAAGGACGATTCCAAAGAGGATACCAAAGAAGATTCCAAAGAAAAGGCGGCCGCGCCCAAGCCCCGCCGCCGCTCGACGCGGCGCACCAAACCGCCGGCCGACGATGCCGGCGGCGCGCTTGAAGTGGTAAGCTGAGGACCGCCCGTTCGAGCCTTGCATAGTTAGCGATTCCGGCCTGCTTGCGTCATGCACGGCCAGCGGCCAAAAGCGGCGCGGATGGATGCCGCCCGACGCCTTGCCGCACTGCTCATTGCCCGCCCTTTCCCGAGTGCGCTCGCGCTGGGCGGGATCGCCGCCTGCGGCTTCCAGCCCCTTGCCCTCTGGCCGCTGACGCTGCTGGCGCTTGCCGGCCTGATCGAGCTGACTTCTCGCGCTCAGGACTGGAAGCATGCGGCGCTGATCGGCTGGGCCTTCGGCCTCGGCCATTTCACCGTCGGCAATTCCTGGATCGCGACGGCCTTCACCTATCAGGCGAACATGCCGCACTGGCTCGGCAGCATCGCGGTGGTGCTGCTCTCGGTTTATCTCGCGGTCTATCCGGCGCTGGCGTCGCTCGGCGCCTGGCTGCTGGCCAAGCGTTTCGGGCTGGTCCGCACCCGGCCCTGGCTCGGCCTGGCGCTGGCCGGCTGCTGGATCGTCAGCGAATGGCTCAGGAGCTGGGTGTTCACCGGCTTTGCCTGGAACCCGCTCGGCGTCGCCCTGCTGGGGCCGTTCGATTCGCCCGGCCTCGGCTTCCTTGCCAAATGGATCGGGACCTATGGCCTGTCGGGCGTGGCGGTCATGCTGGGCTGGGCGATCCATCGCTTCGTCACGCGTGCACTCGCCAGCGCGGCGGGTCTGGGCGAAACATTCCGCTTCGGCGCGACAGCGCTACTGCTGGCCGCGCTGGTCTACGTGCCGGTGAGGCACGGCGCGGACAGTACCGGCTTCCGCTTCACTCTGGTGCAGCCCGACATCAGGCAGGAAGTGCTCGACGATCCCACTCTGTTCGAGACCCACTTTCTCAAGACGGCGCAACTGACGCTGCCGCATGTGCCCGGACAGGAGCGCCTCGTCCTGTGGCCGGAATCGGGCATTCCCGATTATCTGCGCGACGGATATCCCCGCTACCTCTACAGGCAGCTGACCTATGCCGCCGACCCGGAGATCGCGCGCGAACGCATCGGCCGCGTGATCGGGCCGGGCAGCCTGCTGCTGACCGGCGCAGTCGATGTCGTTATCCGCGATGACGACGAGGTGGCGGCACGCAATGCCATCACCGCCATCGATTCGCAGGGCCACATTCTGGCCGGCTACGCGAAGGCGCATCTCGTCCCCTTTGGAGAATATCTCGCGCTGCGTCCGATACTGGAACCGCTCGGCGCATCGCGGCTCGTCGCCGGTACGCTCGACTTCTGGCCCGGCCTCGGCCCGCGCACCTACGATTTCGGCCCATGGGGCAAGGCGGGCATGCAGATCTGCTACGAGATCATATTTTCGGGCCATGTCGTCGATCCACTCAACCGCCCCGACTATATCTTCAATCCCTCCAACGACGGCTGGTTCGGCAGCTGGGGCCCGCCCCAGCACCTTGCCCAGGCGCGGCTCAGGGCGATCGAGGAAGGTTTGCCGGTGCTGCGCGCGACGACGACCGGAATCAGCGCGGTGATCGATGCCGACGGCATCGTCCGCCAGCATGTCCCGCGCCATGTCGCCGCGCGAATCGACGGATATATTCCCGCCGCGCATACGCCGACCCCGTTTGCGCGGCTGGGCAACCTGCTCCCGCTCGGCTTCGCCATATTGCTGCTGGCGCTCACCGTGGTTGCCATGCGGCGCATGAAGGGATAGAGCGCACCGGACATAAAGAAATCTTTATATCAGGTTATCACATGCGCAGCAGCTATCTCTTCACTTCCGAAAGCGTTTCCGAAGGCCATCCCGACAAGGTCTCCGATCAGATCTCCGATGCGATCGTCGATCTGTTCCTTTCCAAGGACCCGCAGGCGCGCGTCGCCTGCGAAACGCTGACAACCACCAACCGCGTCGTGCTGGCAGGCGAAATCCGCTGCCGGGGCGTTTACGAAAGCGGTGACTGGGCACCGGGTGCCCTTGACGAAATCGAACAGGCCGTCCGCGATACCGTCAAGCAGATCGGCTACGAGCAGGACGGATTCCACTGGCAGACTTTGGACTTCTCCAATTTCCTGCATGGCCAGTCGGCGCATATCGCCCAGGGCGTGGACGCCAGCGGCAACAAGGACGAAGGCGCAGGCGACCAGGGCATCA
>JAGREL010000326.1 GCA_020446575.1 Novosphingobium sp.
TGCTCGATGCCGGCATGGCGACGATCTGCGGCGAGGAGAGCGCCGGCACCGGCTCCGATCACGTCCGCGAGAAGGACGGCCTGTGGGCCGTGCTGCTGTGGCTCAACATCCTTGCCGTGCGTGGAATCAGCGTGGATGCGCTTGCCCGCGAGCACTGGGCGCGGTTCGGGCGGAACTACTATGCGCGCCATGACTACGAGGGGCTCGAGACTTCGTCCGCCAATGCGCTGATGGACGAACTGAAGGAATCGCTTGCGAGCCTGCCGGGAGGGACATTCGGTTCGCTGACCGTCGAGGCGGCGGACAGCTTTTCCTACACCGATCCTGTCGACGGCTCGGTCAGCAGCAACCAGGGCATCAGGGCGATGTTCGAATGCGGCGCGCGCATCGTCTTTCGCCTTTCCGGTACGGGGACCGAAGGCGCGACGCTGCGCGTCTATCTCGAACGCTACGAGCCGGCTGGAGCATCGCTGGACGAGGAGGCGCCCGACATGCTGGCGGAGCTGATCGCGGCGGCCGACGGCATTGCCGGTATCGTCCGCCACACCGGCCGGACCGCGCCTGACGTGGTGACGTGACCGGACCGCTCGGGGCCACGGCCGGCAGCAGCGCGACTCGCTTCGCCGTGCGCGCGCCGCAGGCAAGCGCGCTCTGGCTTTGCCTGTTCGAGGGGGAAGCGGAGGAACGCGTCGCGATGCAGCGCGACGCAGACGTCTGGACGGTCGAGCTGCCGGGCAATCTTGCCGGGACCCGTTACGGTTTCCGGGCCGAAGGCGAATGGGCGCCCGAGCGCGGGCTGTGGTTCGATCCCGCCAAGCTGCTGGTCGATCCCTATGCGCTCGAACTCGACCGCCGCTTCGCGCAGGATCCGCGCCTGGTAGCCTTCGGGGCGGATACCGCCGCTCTGGTTCCCAGAGCGATCGTCCAGCCGGAACTCGCCCCATGCCTGCACGAACCTGCGCACTTCATGCCGGGCGGCCTGATCTACGAACTCAATGTGCGCGCTTTCACGAAACTGCATCCCGAAGTTCCGGAGGCGCAGCGCGGGACGGTCCGCGCACTCACTCATCCGGCAGTGATCGCGCATCTCAGGAAGCTGCGTGTTTCCGCGGTCGAGCTGATGCCGGTGACCGCCTGGATCGACGAGCGGCACTTGCCGCCGCTCGGCCTCGCGAACGCCTGGGGCTACAATCCCGTGGTTCCCATGGCGCTGGATCCGGGGCTTTGCCCCGGCGGCGTCGCCGAGCTGCGCGAAACGGTTGCGGCGCTGCACCGCGAAGGCATCGGCGTGATCCTCGACATCGTGCTCAACCACACCGGCGAGAGCGACACTTTCGGCGGCGTGCTTTCGCTGCGCGGGCTCGACAACGCCGCCTACGCTCACGAACCGGACGGGAGGCTGATCAACGATACCGGCTGCGGCAACACGCTCGATTTCGCCAATCCCGCCGTCCGGCAGCTGGCACTCGATACGCTGCGCCATTTCGTCGGCCAGTGCGGCGTGGACGGCTTCCGTTTCGATCTGGCGCCGGTGCTCGCGCGGGGCCCCGGCTTTTCTGCGGATGCCCCGATCTTCGCGGAGATCGCCGCCGACCCCCTGCTAGCCGATCGCGTCCTGATCGCCGAGCCCTGGGACATAGGGCCGGGTGGCTACCGGCTTGGCAGCTTTCCCGAAAACTGGCTCGAATGGAACGACCGTTTCCGCGACGACGTCCGCCGCTTCTGGCGAGGGGACGAGGGCGTTGGCGTGCTGGCCACCCGGATCGCCGGATCGTCGGACATCTTCGGCAAGCACTGCCGCAGCGTGAACTTCCTGGCGGCGCATGACGGCTTCACCCTCGCCGACACCCTCTCCTATGCCGAACGTCACAACTGGGCGAACGGCGAGCGCAACCGCGACGGACACCGTGAGAACTTCTCCTGGAACAACGGCGTAGAGGGGGCGAGCGACGATCTGCAGGTCAAGGCCTTGCGCGCCGCGGACATGCGTGCGCTGCTCGGCACCCTGTTCGCTTCCACAGGTACGATCATGCTCACCGCCGGCGACGAATTCGGCCGCAGTCAGCTAGGCAACAACAACGCCTACGCACAGGACAATCCCGACACCTGGGTCGACTGGGAGGGACGCGACCGGGGGCTTGAGGATCATGTCGCCGCGCTTGCCGAGTGGCGCGCCGCGCGTGTCGCCTGGTTCGCGCAATTTCCCGAACCCGGCATCTGGCGGCATCTCGACGGTCACGAGATGTCCGCGCCCGATTGGGAGAACGCCCGGACTCCGGGCTTTACCTACTGCTCGGACGATCCGGACCGGCCCCTGATGCTGCGCATCGACCGGCCGACGCGGACTGTGGAAATATCCGAACGGCACTAAGCCCGGCTGGGCGATGCAGCCGCTTGGCTCGCTTGCCTCCCCACGACAGGCTGGATGACCCACCCGCCCATCTCGCGAAAAATCGTGTTCAGGCCGGCACAAGCTGAATTATCAGGTGCAATCGCATGCAATGGAGGGGACATTGGCAGAACTCGACGGCAAAGTGGCCCTGGTTACGGGCGCCGGTCAGGGAATAGGCGTCGGCATATCCCTGGCCCTCGCCAAGGCTGGCGCCAGCGTGGGGCTGGTGGGTCGGACCCGTTCCAAGCTGGAAGACACTGCTGCGAAGATCGCAGCAATCGGCGGCCGGACACATGTCTGTCAGGGCGATGTGACGGACCGCGAAAGCGTGAATGCCTTCGTGGCCGAGATCCAGGATGTCTTCGGGCCGATCTGGCTGCTGGTCAACAACGCCGTCTCCGCCCAGGACCAGTCGGTAGAAGAAGTCGAGGACGACAATCTCGATCTGGCCCTGCGTTCGGGCGTCTACGGTTCGCTGTATACGATGCAGGCCTGCTTCCCGACGATGAAAGAGCACGGCGGGCGCATCGTCAATTTCGGCTCGGGCGGGGCCACCATGGGCATCGAATACAATGCGGCCTACAACATAGCCAAGGAAGGCATCCGGGCGCTGACCAAGACGGCGGCGACCGGCTGGGGCAAGTACGGCATCACCGTAAACACGGTCTGCCCGATCGCTTCGACTCCGCTCTATGACCGCTGGTGGGACTCCATCACCGAAGAGCAGCAGCGCGCGCATATGGAAGCGATTCCGATGCGGCGGATGGGCGATCCGGAAAAGGACGTCGGCGCGCTGATCGTGTTTCTGGCCGGCCCCGGCAGCAGCTACATCACCAGCCGGACGCTGCATATCGACGGCGGCCGGGCCTTTTACGACCGATAGAAGCGGCGCAGGCAGGCCCGATCGGAGCGGGGCCGAAAGGAGTGAGATCATCATGGCATCAGATGCGAAGAACGACAGCCTGAGCGAACGGCGCGAACTCGCCTTCAAACAGATCAGCGAGATGATCAGTCCGGAGCAGGCGGAATCCATCCGCAGCAAGATCGCGGCGGACGATTTCGGATCGGCTCTGCTCGAGATGACCATGGACCACTGCTATGCCGATGTGTGGCCAAGGGAGGGACTCAGCCGCCGGGACCGCAGCCTGGTGACGCTCGGCATCCTGATTGCGCAGAAGGCGGCTCCGGAAATCACCTTCCAGACGAAGATGGCGCTGCGCAACGGGCTGGCGCCGAGGGAGCTTGAGGAAATCGTCCTTCACGCATTGACCTATGTCGGCTTCTCGGCGGCCAATCTCGCCAACGCCACAATCATCGACGTGCTGCGCGAACTGGGCATCAAGACCGAAGGGCGGACCGCGGCGGATCCATAGGGCGACTGGCGCGCCGCCCGACGCCCCGTTCCGCCGGGATTCACTCTAGCGGAAGAAGCCCTGCTTTTTCAGGAACAGATAGGTTGCAAGCGCGGCTCCGGTGGAGATCAGGGTGGCGACCAAGGTGCCGCCATGTCCCCTGAGCGGCAGGTCGCCCGTGTTCATCCCGAAAATGCCCGTTACCAGCGTCGTGGGCAGCAGCAGCGCGGTCATGACGGACAGGAGATAGAGATTCTGGTTGATCCGCTGGTTCGACTGGAGATTGAGCTCGTCCCGCAATTGCCGCAACTGCCCCTGAACGCTGAGTGTGTCTCCATCCACGCCCTGAACGCGCTGTGACAGTTTTTCGACGGTGGGCAGGATTTCCGGCGGCAGATCATGATCCGTTTCGAGCCGCCGGAACACGCCTTGCATGCCTTCGAGCAGGCGGTGAAGCTGGGCAAGGCGCCGCCTGATCTCAAGCAGCCGCCGACCGCTGGGCGGGAGGCGCTCCTCGACAAGGGCGTCTTCGGCCGCCTGCACTTCGGCTGAAATTCCGCCGATGACCCTGCCGATATTTTCCAGAATCGCGCTGACCATCAGATCCAGCGCACGCGCGGGACCGTCGATCGCTTCGCTTTCGGTCAGCCGGCGCTTGGCGATGTCGGCCGAGCCGATCGGGTGCACGCGCGCGGTCACGATGAGTTTCGAGGTGAGCGCGACTCTCACCGCTCCCACCCGGCCGGTGTCGCGGACATCGAAATCGCGTTCGAAATCATGGAGCACACAGGCGACGGTTTCCCGGTCGACAAGGGCGCGTTGGTGGACGTCCTGAGAAAGCAGGACTTCGCGCGCCGCCGGAGGCAGTTCTTCCGTATTCGCGATCCACAATCGGGTGCCGTGATCGGCAAGGTTGAGATGGAGCCAGCGGACGACCCCTTGATGGGGACTGCTGCAATTCTCGACATCGCGGCGCCCTTCGGGGTGGAAGTCGATGCCCCAGATCAGGCCCGGGCCGGTCGCCGGGGCGGGCCTTGGCGCGGCGGAGTTTGCCTGTGCGAATTGGTCCATGCGCCCAATTCCTTTGAATTCCATGCAGCCAATGCAGTCAACGTTCCCGCCTGCTCGCAAGACCGCAACGCGCAGGGAGCGGAGCAGGAAAGATGAAGGCTGGCGGCGCACTCGATGCGAAACCAGCATCAAGCGCACCAGCCCAAGAATCGGCTAGACGATCTTGGTGACAACCATGTGTCAACGCCACGGGCCCGGTATTCTTGGCCCTGCGCAGAAACGGCGGGCGCTTCGTCGTTCGGCCGTCATTGCGTGAACGGACGCTCTTTCGGAAGCTGGATAGCCAGAGCGGAGGAGCGTCATGGAAGTTCAACCGAACTGAAAAAGCGGCTTCACTAACCGTCTTCATATTGTGCCAGCGCGGCGATGACCGCTCACGGTCGTTTTTGGCTGGGCCGGCAGTTTCGCGCTGATGAATCCGCAACGCGGTGGTGAATATGCCAGTTCAAGGTGAATGCGTAGGGCCGGTCGAGACTGTCCGGGTGATCGTTTCCGATCTGAAAAGCGATGGCTGCGAGCTGGTCGCCGTGTCCGGCCAGCTTTCCGCTCACACGGGATTTTCACTGTGGATCGGTGCCATCGGTCCGCTCGCCATCAGCCTGGTTGGCCAGGCCGGAAAAGTGTTTCACGCGCGCTTCGATGAGCGACTCGACAAACGAATAGTCGATCACTTCAGTTGTGCGGCTGCTCCCGGCTGGGAGCATGTCATTGAAGACCGAATCGCTGCGTCAGATTCTCGTCATCCAGCTTCGATCGGTGCGTCTCATGGGGAAAGCGCATCTCGAACTCGGTCCTGGGAGGAAGAGCATCGAATCTCGGTTCGAAATCAAGAAGCTCATACAATTCCCGGCTGAGGAACGGCGCAGCGTCGCCTGCGTCGTCATCGACACGTGCACACTCGCCGAAATGCGGCATCGCTGTTCGGTACAAGCCCTTTTTCATCGCGCTTCTTACGACTTGACAATGCTGACGGAGGAGATGTTCTGCCGTCAAATTTTCAGTGAGTCAAACCCTGGAGACCCACGTTCCCGACCTGTTCGTTTTGTCATAAAACTGCAATAAATCTGGGCCTGATTTTGGCCTTTTCGAGCCGCATGCAAACGCCTGAAATGGGCTATCGAAGATAGGCCTCGGCGGCATAGCGGCGCATCATGCGCGCGCTGTTGAAATAATAGGCGATATTGGCGATCGCCTGCTTCATCATCCAGCGCCATCGCTCGGGATCGGCGTGATAGAGCGGCAGCACCACGCTCTCGAGCTTGTCGTACAGCGCTGTCGCGTGATCGTGATTGGAGCCGCCGTCGCCGTCCTTGCCGATCGCCCAGCCGGTTACTCCCTCGATGCAGGCCTCGACCCACCAGCCGTCGAGCACGCTGAGGTTGAGCCCGCCGTTCAGCGCCGCCTTCATGCCGCTGGTGCCCGACGCCTCGAAAGGCGGCAGCGGCGTGTTGAGCCAGACATCCGCTCCGGCGACGAGAGTCTTTGCGATATCCATGTCGTAGTCGGGAAGGAACGTGCAAGTGATCTTTCCGGCAAGGTTGCGCACGACTTCGTGAAGCTCGCGAACGGCTTCCTTCCCGTCGGCATCGCGTGGATGCGCCTTGCCGGCCATGACGACCTGGAACGGATAGGCGGTGGCGATTTTCGCCAGGCGATCGAGATCTTCGAACAGCAGCAGCGGGCGCTTGTATCCGGTCATGCGCCGGGCGAAGCCCAGGACAGGGAGGGCGGGATCGAGCGTCGTGCCGGTCAGCTCCGCGACTTTGGCGACAAGGTCTGCCTTTGCCGCCAGGTGAGCACGCCAGAGTTCCGCTTCCGGCAGCTGCAGGGCGCGCACCAGGATTTCCGGCTCGTGCTGCCAGTGCGGGAAATGGTCCTGATAGAGGCGGGCGAAGGCATCGTGCGTCCAGACGCCTGCGTGCACGCCGTTGGTGATGTTGTGGACCCGGTATCCCGGAAACATCCGCTCGGTCGTCTCCGTGTGCCGGCGCGCCACGCCATTGACATAGTCCGACAGGTTCAGCGCCAGCCTCGTCATGTTGAGACGGTCTTTCCCTGCGAGCTGCTTGAGCGAGCTCAGCTCGACGAAATCCGGCAGGAATCGCTCGAACAGTTCATAGGAAAAACGGTCATGGCCGGCTTCGACGGGTGTGTGGGTAGTAAACACGCACTGCTCGCGGACCTTGGCAATGTCGTAGGACGGCTCGCCGGAGATACGGTCCTCCGGCAGGACCTTCCATTGGTTGAGCAGTTCCAGCGTCAGCAATGCCGCATGGCCTTCATTGAGATGATAGGTGTGCACATTGAAACCAAGCGCGCGCAGCAGGCGGATGCCGCCGATGCCGAGCACGATCTCCTGCTTCAGGCGATACTCGTCCCCGTCGCCGTACAGGTTATGCGTGATCTCCCGATCCTCCGGTGCATTCTGGTCGAGATCGGTGTCGAGAAGCAGGATCGGCACCTGATGACACAGCGGGCAGGTCTGGACATAGAGCCAGGGCCGGATCCAAACTTGGCGGCCCTCGATACGCACGGCGATCAGGGCGTCGAGCGGCTCGCAAAAGTCGGACGGCTCCCAGTAATCCGGCTCTTCGACCTGACGGCCCTGCGCATCGATTGTCTGCCGGAAATAGCCTGCGCGGCTCACCAGGGTGACGAACACCACCGGCAGTTCGAGGTCCGCGCAGGAACGGGCCGTGTCGCCCGCGAGAACGCCGAGCCCGCCAGCATAGGTCCGCATCTCGGACCGGATGGCGATCTCCATCGAGAAGTAGGCTATGTGAGCCTTGGCAAGAAAGCTATCGAGAGACGAGGACATAGATAGGGCCTTCAATCCGCGCTGTGCGCCCGGACCTGACTAGTCGCAAGAGGCGAGTTGTATCGGCCCGAAGTGAATCGTGTTCTCCACTATCGGTGTCACGCGAATGACAACCGGGAAAACTGGTCAAAAGCTGTAATGCGCCTGTAGCATGGCAGCGAAAGGAAAGGTCCAGACAGCAGGACAGGACAATGGTCGAGACACAGCCATCGATACTCTGGTTCGAAGACATCAAGATCGCCGATGTCCCTCTGGTCGGAGGCAAGAACGCCTCGCTGGGTGAAATGGTGCGAGAACTGGGCAAGAGCGGCGTCCGGGTTCCCGGCGGTTTTGCGACCACGTCCGCCGCCTATCGCGATTTCATCGCCGTCAACGGCATCGAGCCCGCCATGCGCGAGCAGATCAGGCTTTACCGGGCCGGCGAAGCGAGCCTGCAGACCGTGGGCAACGCCATTCGCGAACTCGTGCTGTCCGCCAGCATTCCGGACGGGCTCGCGTCCGAAATCTGCGCCGCATACGAAATGCTGGCTGACCGCCTGAAACTGGCTGAACCGGCGGTTGCCGTGCGTAGCAGCGCGACCGCCGAGGATCTGCCGGACGCGAGCTTTGCCGGCCAGCAGGAGACGTTTCTCAACGTGCGCGGGCAGCGCGCGCTGCTCGATGCCTGCCTGCGCTGCTTCGCCTCGCTCTTCACCGATCGCGCGATCAGCTATCGCGAGGCCAAGGGCTTCGATCATCTTGAAGTCGCGCTGTCGATCGGCATTCAGCAGATGGCGCGGTCCGACCTTGCCGGATCTGGCGTGATGTTCACGCTGGATACCGAGACCGGATTTCCCAATGCCGCCATCATCAGCGCCGCATGGGGCCTGGGCGAGACCGTGGTGCAGGGTGCAGTCGACCCGGACAAATATGTCGTGTTCAAGCCGCTGCTCGAACAGGACGGCACCTGCCCGGTGATAGAGAAGAGCTGCGGTGCCAAGGCGATCAAGATGGTCTATGCCGACGGTGGCAGCAAGCGCACCCAGGTCGTCGAAACCACGCCGGTCGAGCGGCGAAACTTCGTCCTCGACGACAGGGAAATCGTCGAACTGGCCCGCTGGGCAAGTCTCGTCGAGCGCCACTACGGCAAGCCGATGGATCTCGAATGGGCGAAGGACGGCGAAACCGGCCTGCTCTACCTGGTGCAGGCGCGGCCTGAAACCGTGCAGTCGGGCCGAAGCCAGACCAGTTTCCGGAGCTATCGCCTGAAGGGGAAAGCCGAGCCGGTGCTTTCCGGCGCCGCCATCGGCAGCGCCATCGCCGTGGGCAAGGCCTGCGTGATCCGCGATGTCGGCGATATCGCGCGTTTCCCCGACGGCGCGATCCTCGTGACCGGCAATACCGATCCCGACTGGGTGCCGGTGATGAAGAAGGCGGCCGGGATCATCACCGATCACGGCGGCAACACCAGCCATGCCGCGATCGTCAGCCGTGAGCTCGGCGTGCCTGCCGTCGTCGGCACCGGCGATGCGACCTCGGTCCTGCGCGACGGGCAGGACATCACCCTGTCCTGCGCCAGCGGCGAGACCGGGCTGATTTTTGACGGGCTGCTGGAGTTCGAGAGCGAGGAGATCGATCTGGGTGCGCTTCCCGAAACCCGCACCCGGGTGATGGTCAACATCGCCGATCCTTCAGCCGCTTTCCAGTGGTGGCGCCTGCCGGCCAGGGGCGTCGGCCTCGCCCGGATGGAATTCATCATCAACAATCTGATCAAG
>JAGREL010000327.1:0-5749 GCA_020446575.1 Novosphingobium sp.
ATTCGTGGATAAGGACGGAAAATGCTGCCTTCGACGGTGTGAGCGCACTTCATCTCATGCTTAGCGGAGATCTGACGAATATCATGCGTGTCCGGCGTTACCTCGATGCCGAATGCGTTGGTGGGTGATTGCCGAAGCGGAAGGCGCAGTGATTTGGGCTGAAAAATCGGCAGATCATCGCAGAAAATATGCGCTTCGCCGCATCGAAATTCTGGGGGTATCGGTGGGGGTATTTTTTGCCTTAATCTCCTAAAAATCATTGTATATCAATTCAGTAGTGGTCAGAAAATTATCCCTCCTCCGCTACCATTCAGTTCCTCGAATCGGGTAAGCAAACCTGGGCCGGCTCCGAAGCAGGCTGAGGGCGGTCGTCGTTCGCCGTATTGCGGTTGACCTTGCCCGCGCCGCATGTAGCCTCCTGTCAAAGGTGTGCTGACAAGGGATTCGCAATGACCGAGATACTCAAATCCAACGGCTCGCAGTCTGAGGCGGGTGTGGCTGCCAGGGGGGCAACGCCTGTGAAGATCGAATTCTTCGGTATTCGCGGTTCCTCGCAAGCTGCCGGCCTCGCCGCCAAAGTGGCTGGCGATGCGTTGCGGGACATGCCGACTCCACGGACACCGACCCCAAGAACGCCGACTCCAAGGACACCGACACCAAGAACCCCGACACCAGCCGTGAGCAGGGTCAGGCGCCTCAATGCCGGGGTGGATTGAACGCGGCCCGTTTCGTCAAAGCACTTCGGCCGACTGCAGATCGTAGCCCGATTGCATGATCAGATCGACGCCGTAGACGTTGCCGAGCGGCCCGATGCCGAGCAGGGCCTGCATCTCCTTGTCCAGAGCCTGCTTGGTTCCGTCGGAGAGTAGCGCTTCCCAGTTCATTTGCTGGCGCACGAAATTGCGACCGTAGAGCGCGAACAGCAGGGCCCGGCTTTCGTCCTTCGTCACATTCACGCCCGAGGTGTGCCACAGCCGGCCCTCCATCACGATGAATGCACCGGCGGGCGCGTGGAACGGGCGCAGTGCTTTCCCGATATCGGCCGGCACATCCTCGCGCCGGCGGAACCGATGGCTGCCCGGGAGGTAGAGCGTTCCGCCGTTGTCCGGCCGCACTTCGTCGAGGCACCAGATCACGTTCAGCACCCAGCATTCAGACCAGGGTTCCGGCACGATCAGCGCCTGGTCCGAATGGAGGTTCATCGAGGCCGAGCCGGGCAGGGCGACGTTGGCGCTGAAATTGGAAACCAGGGCGGTTTCGCCCAGCAGCGCGCGGGCAATGGCGAGCGCGTTCGGATCGCGCAGCAGTTCGATGAACACCGGGTCCATGTCGGGCAGGTTGTTGACCCGGATGTTGTGCGGATTGGGATCCAGCCTCGGATCGAAGACTACCAGGCCGCGCCGCTTCATTTCCTCGACCGCGGTGCCGAACGCTTTGCGCACTCTTGCCAGTCTGGCGGGATCGAGCATGTCCGGTACGACGCAGAAGCCGGTCTCTTGGACCTCGTCCAGGATTTCAGGCAGGTCTGGCTGCATCTCTCGCTCTCCCGGCGATCCGGCTTGTTCCGGACTTCGTGCGGCCCTTATACACCCTTTGGCGCTGATGGCAGATAGCAGCTGGCCGGCCTGCGGTCACAGGCCGGCCAATGCGAAAAGACGATAAGGCTTACGCGACTTCGCGGAAGACTTCGCCGATCTTCTTGCCATCCTCGAAATAGCCGAGGCCGTAGTCGCCGCGGATCGTGCTGCGGATCGTGCGGCGGTCGTATTTCGGATCGCAGCCTTCGACCGCATGCAGCATCCGGGTGTTGTCCCAGATCACCATGTCGGTCGGTTCCCACTGGTGCCAGTAGGCGCTGGTGCCTTCGCCCATCTTGTTGACCATGTGGCAGACCTCGTCGAACAGCGCATCGCCTTCGGGGTCTTCATGGTGCTCGATACCCACTGCCATCCAGGGGCCGATATGCAGCACTTTCTCACCGGTCGGGCGAGTCCAGACGGCCGGGTGCATCGCGCGCGGGAAGATCGCGACTTCCTTGAGCAGGTCCGCGGTGCTGGGCAGCTCGGCCAGCGCCTCGAAATCGACTCCGAACCGCATCTTCGAAAGCCGCGTGTCGAGCGTGTAGACAATGTTGAGGCCTTCGATCCTGTCGCGCAGCTCCTTGGGGAACTGCTTGTAGCACTCAATTCCGTCCATGAAGCCGGTGCGGCCCATCTCGCCCGCCGGGGCATTGACCGGTGAGCGCAGCACGCCTGCGTAGTTCAGCTCGTCATTGTAGCAATGGTCGAAGTGCCAGGGTGAGTAGCGTGCCAGCCGCTTGCCGCCCTTGATGACGATGCCCTCGTCGAAATTGGGGTCGCTTGTTCCCTCGTGGAACATGTCGATCACGCCCTGGGCTTCGTCGCCGGTTTCATCGTCGCGCGGCGTCGTCTTGGTCGGGTGATCCTTGAGCGGGCCGAAGATCTTGCTCAGCGCCACCTGCATTTTCGCAGTCGGCTCCATATCCTTGAAGACGATCATGCCGCGTTCGACAAAAGTGTCGCGAATCTGCTGCCGGGTGTCCTCGTCATCGATGTTGTCCCAATTGACGCCCTCGATGATCGATCCGAAGGAGAGGTCATCCCTCAGATTACGGACATTGATACTTGTCATGTCTCCCACTCCGTCCATTCCGCCGCGGGCCGGGGACTGCGTTCCATGCAGAGGCCTGCGCGGCGATTGATTGAGATGAATCGCTAATAAGCTTTCCCGAGACCCACCGCAAGATCACAAAGGCACATATTGAGATCACTATGTGATGCAAATGGGCGCTGGCTACGCCGTGCGCTTTTTGCTTAAGAGGCCCGAACCGGGGAGGGGAACCGAGCGAAATGCAGCCGATCCGCGACAATGCGCGCGTTCTCGCCGCCGCGATGGTGGGCACGACGGTCGAGTATTACGACTTCTTCATTTACGGAACCGCGGCTGCACTGGTGTTCGGTCCGCTGTTCTTTCCCGCCCAGTCGGAAGCGGCGCAGACCCTGCTCGCCTTCATGAGCTTCGGTGTTGCGTTCATCGCCCGGCCGATCGGCGCGGTCGCCTTCGGCCATTTCGGCGACCGGGTCGGCCGCAAGTCGACTCTGGTCATCTCGCTGCTGATGATGGGGGGCTCGACGCTCGCCATCGCTTTCCTGCCGACATATGCCATGGCCGGCTGGGTGGCGCCCGTGCTGCTGTGCGTGATGCGCTTCGGGCAGGGCTTCGGCCTTGGCGGCGAATGGAGCGGGGCGGCGCTACTTGCCATCGAGAACGCGCCCAAGGGCTGGGAAACGCGGTTTGGCGCGGCCCCGCAGATCGGTATTCCGGTCGGCTTCTTCGCGGCCAACGGGCTGTTCATGGCGCTTGGCTATTTCCTCACCGACGAGCAGTTCGCCGACTGGGGCTGGCGGGTGCCGTTCCTTGCCAGCGCGCTTCTGGTGGGAGTCGGTCTCTATGTCCGCAAGCGGATCGGAGAGACGCCGCAGTTCCGGGAAGCGCTGGAGCAGGCGCCGCCGCTGCGCATTCCTATGGTCAGGCTTGTCACGCACCACTTCTGGACGCTGATGGCGGGCAGCGCCGGGGTGATCGTCGTCTTCGCGACCTTCTACATCGCAACCGCCTGGGCGCTGGCCGAAGCGACCGGTCCGCAGGGCTACCCGCGCCAACCGTTCCTGGCGATCCAGCTCCTCGCCAATCTCGCCATGACTGCGGGGATCCTGACTGCGGCGTGGCTCGGCGACCGGATTTCGCCGCGCGCGGCGCTGTCGATCGCGGCGCTGGCGGTTACGCTGATGGGCCTTGTCTTCGGGGCGGGGCTGGTTTCGGGATCGCTGTGGATCGCCGGCGTGACATTGTGCGTGACGATGTTCTTCATGGGCATGACCAACGGCCCGCTCGGCAGCTGGCTCACACACCTGTTTCCAGTGCGGATGCGCTACAGCGGCGTATCCTTCGCCTTCAATTTCGGCGGGATCGTCGGCGGTGCGGTCACGCCGATTGCGGCGCAGCTTCTCAGCCTGGCGGATGCCTCGATCTATGTCGGGCTGCTGCTTTCGCTCGCCGCGCTGCTATCGCTGATCGGCTTCCGGCTGGCGCGCCCGGCTGATCCGTTCGCCTAGGCAGCGCCAATCGTAAGTGATGAAATTGCCGGGCTCCGGAATGTCTTCTACCCGTCCTGCCTGCAGCCAGACCATGCGCCACAGCCTGTCGCGTGCTCGATGAGCATCCTCGATCCAATGCAAACCGGAACATCGCTCATTCAGCGGGATAGCTGATTTCCAGCACTTCCCATTCCTTCTCGCCGCCGGGGAGCTTCACCCGCCTTACGTCGCCCACGCTGGCGCCACGAAGCGCGCGGGCGATCGGGGCGCTCCAGCCGATCAGGCCCTTGCCGGCATCCTGCTCGTCATCTCCGACCAGTGTCACCGCAAGCCGCTCGTCATCTTCGTCGGCAAGGGTGACGTTGGCGCCGAACCATACGCGGCTTCTGTCGGGCTGCGCTGCCGGATCGACGACGCGCAGGGCCTTCATCCGCCGGGCGAGATGGCCGAGTTCCCGGTCGATCTCGCGCATCCGCTTGCGGCCATAGAGATAGTCGCCGTTCTCGGAGCGGTCGCCGTTGCCCGCCGCCCAGCTGACGATCTCGACTATTTCCGGGCGTTCCACGCTCAGCAAGTGGTCATAACGCGCGCGCAGGGAGGCCAGTCCTGCGGGCGTTATCGGCGGGCCGTTGGGTTGCATGACAAGGTGCCTAGCCCGGTGTGCGCTTGCCGAGGAAATGGCTGAGCGGGTTCGGCCCTTTGTAGCGCGCGCGCTGCGGGTTCATCGCTTCATAGACCACGGCGTTTTCCAGCACTTTCTGGACGTAGTTCTTGGTTTCGTAGATCGGGATCTGTTCGATCCATTCCACCCAGTCCATGCCGTTGTAGCGTGGGTCACCATTGGCTCTGAGCCATTTGTTCACATTGCCGGGACCGGCGTTGTAGGCGCACACCGCCAGCGGATAGCTGCCGCCGAAATAGTCCATCATCCGCGCGAAATAGGCATCGCCCAGCCGGATGTTGTAGTCGGCGTTGTCGATAAGCGAGGTCGGGCTGTAGGCCATGCCGATCTTGCCCGCCTGCTCACGCGCCGTGCCCGGCATCAGCTGCATCAGCCCGCGCGCGCCGGCGTGGCTGACGGCGTTCTGCGCGAACTGGCTTTCCTGCCGGGTGATGGCGTGGACCATGGTCCAGTTGGTTCCCGGCGGGGCGGGGATTTCCGGAAAGGAAATGCGGGTGAAATTGCCATAGCCGTCGGTATGGGCGCGCTGTCCCAGAATGACGGCCAGATCGCGGCGGCCGATTTCCCGCGCGAGATCGGCGACCATCACATGCTCGGCCTCGGTCTGGGCCTGATCAGCGATTTCCCGAAAGAACTGGATGGTCGTGCGCCAGTCCTGACTGCGCGCAGCTTCGCGCACGGCGCGGGTGATCGGGCGGACCATGAATTCGGCTTGCTGATCGCGCGTCGGGCGCTCGGCGGGCATGCGGTCCAGATTGGGTAGAGGACGGCCCAGCCGCTCCAGCGAGAGCATGCCGTAGAAGTGATCGGGATAGGCGGCGGCAAGCTCGAAATAGCGCTGCGCGCCAGCGTTGTCCCCGGCTTCGGCCGAGGCGCGCCCGGCCCAGTAGAAGCCCTTGGAGCGCGTGCCCGGCGTCTTGGCCGCCGCGCCATAGCGGTAGAACAGCGG
>JAGREL010000327.1:5838-6295 GCA_020446575.1 Novosphingobium sp.
GCCCGGCGCGAAGGCATCGTCGATCTTGGCGGCGATCCGCACCGCGCTGTCACTGCCCGCGCCGCGCGCGGCGGTGAGCAGTTCCTTGACCCAGGTTTCCGGATCGTGGACCGGGCGCGAAAACTCAGGCCGGGTGACCAGCAGGTTGATTGCCGAGCCGATATTGCCCGTCCGCCGCGCCTGCCGGACCCGGGCATAGATATAGGCGGGATCGCGCATCATCTCACCCGTGACGGCAAGGCCCAGGCTGCCCGGCGCGGAGCCCTGCAGGATGTTGAGCCCTTCCATGAAGTGATTGCGCTTTTCCGGAGAGACATGGGCGATCTGCCGCGCTGCCTGATCGGTTGCGCCTTCCCACAACAGCGCATCCATCCGCGCGTCGTGATCGGCGCGGGTGAACAGGTCGCCATACTGGAACTGCAGTGCTGCTTCGGCGGCCTCGCTCATCGGACCGCCG
>JAGREL010000328.1 GCA_020446575.1 Novosphingobium sp.
ACCGAGGAACGCAGCCGCGACATGAGCAATTGGCTGGCGGTTTCCGGGCAGGGGTACTGGGCGCGGGATTACGGCCTGTCGCTGGGCCATGCAGCGACTGCCTTTCCCGACATGTCGAAGCTTACGGCCGAGAGCGTGCAGGCCTTGATGATGCACGCATATCGGACTCTCCCGCGCGAGCAGGCGCCGTCCTACCGGGTGCTGTTTGCCCGACTGGCCGAAGGAAAGGGCCCCGTGGTGGTGAACTGTACTGCGGGCAAGGACCGCACCGGCATTGCAACCGCGCTGGTGCTGACGGCGCTCGGCGTGCCCTACCAAACGGTGCGCGAGGACTTCCTCTTGAGCAACGGCGCTCCCGGCATGGAGACTCTGCAGGCGGACCTGTCTCCTGCTCTGTCGAGGCTTCCACCGGAGATCGTCCAGCCACTCATCGGCGTGGAGGGAGAATATCTTGACACCGCCTTTGCGCAGATCAGGCAGGAGTACGGTTCCGTGGATGGCTATTTTCAGCAAGAGCTCGGCGTGGGGCCTGACGAGATCGCCGCCATCAGGAAACGCATGCTGGACTGATCGCTGCGCGATGAGCAGAATGCGCCGCCTGATCGGCGGACAGAACATAAGAGGGAGTGGTGGAAATGGCTGATAAAGCCTTCAAGATATTGCTTTTGATGAAGCGCAAGCCGGGCATGTCTGTCGAGGCATTCCGGGACTATTACGAGAACCACCACGTGCCTCTGGCGCTCAACTACCCGGCGGCCAACACGCGCTATATCCGCCGTTATCTCGAGCCGCAGCCCCATGCCGAAAGCGGCACCAACGAAGAACTGCCTTATGACGTGATTACCGAACTCTGGTTCGACGATGAGGAGATTTTCAAGTCGACAGTGGAATACCTGTCCACCACGGTCATGCCGGACGACGTGGTCAATGACGAACTCAATCTTTTCGATCGTCCGACCATGCGTATTGCGACCGTGGTTGAATGCGAAACCGATATGTCGGCCCAGTCCGCAGGCTAGCTGATCGGATCGAACTCCAGATAAAGGTGCTTCATCGCCCGCAGGATGTAGGTCGGCTCGTATTCGAAGTGATATTCCCCGTCGGGACCGAGATGTTCCTTGGACAGGCGGATATTGCCGAGCCGTGCGAGCAGCCGCTCGATGCTGACGGTCACTTCCCGGCGGGCCAGCGGCGCGCCGATGCAGGTATGCGCACCGCGTCCGAAGGCAAGGTGCTCCTTGGCCTTCGGACGATTCATGTCGAACTCGCCGGGGTTTTCGAAACGATTGGGATCGCGGTTGGCGGCCATGTGCGAAAGTAGCACCGTCGTACCGGCTCTGATTTCAACGCCGCCCAGCGTGGTGGTTCTCTGGCAGATGCGCCCGGCGCTTTTCACCGAACCGTCAAAGCGCAGGATCTCCTCGATGAAGTCCGGGATGCGCCCCGGATCATCGCGCAGTTCCTGTTGGACGTCGGGGCGTGTGGCGATCACCCGGAAGGAATTGGCCAACAGGCGGTTGGTGGTGTCCTGTCCCGCGCCGAACAGGAATGCCGCCAGCCCGGTGACGTCGACCAGCTTTGGCGTGCCGCCGTCGGGAAACTTCGCGAGTGCCAGCTCAGTCAGGATGTCGTCCTTGTCCGGCAGCCCGAACAGCGGCTTGGCCCAGCGCAGCAGCGGCTTGTTCAACAGCCGCCGTTTGGTGATGTATCCGAAAATGTCCTTGCCCAGTTCGACGAGCGGGTTCTTGGCTATCTCCTCGGGCGACGCATCCATCTGGGCGGGAATGGTGCCTTCCAGCAGCTTCCGGAACTTCTTGCGCCCGTCCTCGGGAATACCGAGGAGATCGGCAATAACCAGCGTTGCATAGGGCCCACCATATTGCCGGACGAGGTCGACCTTGCCGTCGGCGATGAACTCGTCGATCAGCGAATCCGAAGTGGCGCGCAGGCTCGGCTCGAGTTCCTTGAGCCGGCTGGGCGTGAACAGCGCCGACATGATAGAGCGCAGGTCGGCGTGTCGCTTGCCCTGTTCGGTCACGATCTGATCGGCGAAGGCGATCTTTGACCGCTCCGTTTCGAGCTGTTCGGTGATGTCGTCACCGCTGGGGTCGAACGGCAGGCTGGTGAGTGCCCCCGTCACCGCGTTGATGCTGGAGAAATGCTCGGTATCGAGCATCACCTGCACGGTTTCCTCATAGCCGGTGACGGCAACGACGTTGCGATAGGGCAAGCGCGTTACCGGGCCTTTTTCGCGCAGGAAGTCGAAATAGGCGTGGGGATCCTCGACCAGCGAGGTGTCGGTATAGAAATCGGCCTTTTCGTAATCGAGCATCCGTCTTCTCCACGGGCGGTGGTTTCCAGCGGCCTCGCCGAATTCTTGCGTAAATCCGACGCTGGAGTCAATTTGTGACAATCGGTGGATCACAAATATCCTTACAGCAAGACATGTCCGGTCTTGCCCTCCCCTCCCGCTTCGGGCTGTTCGCTGCCGGGCGAATCTGCAATCATCGCCCCAAGGGTGAGAAGACGACGAAAGGCGAGAGGATGGATTATCTGACGGTTGCCGAGGCGCGGAGCCTGCCGGGCCTGCGCCTGGTGCTTAGCACGGGTACTCCCGGCCCCTGGGGCATCGCCGCAAGGGCCCTGTTCGACATCCGCAAGGTTCCCTTCACGCCGGTCCGCCAGGAGATCATGCAGGCGAACGAGGAGCTGGTCGCCTGGACGGGCAGGCGCAACGCGCCGGTTGCGGTTTACGAGGACGAGCCCGCAGTCGATAACTGGCTCGATATCGCGGTGCTGGCGGAGCGCCTCGGCACGGGACCCTCGCTGTTTCCGGACGACCCGCTCGAACGCACTCTGGCGGCCGGATTTTCGGCCGAGATCTGTGGGTCAGGCGGTTTCGGCTGGACCCGCCGCCTGAACATGTCCGCGCCCGGCGCACCCGCGCCCGACGGGCAACAGGAAGCAAGGGACAGGATGATGCAGGGCTACGGCATGCGGCCGGACGCGGTAAAGGATGCGCCTGCACGCATTGCCGGAATACTGACCGGCCTGTCGACTCAGCTGCGGCGCCAGCGCGACGCCGGTTCGGACTACCTTGTCGGCGATCGGCTCAGCGCTTGCGATGTTCACTGGGCGTGCTTCTCCCAGCTTGTCGCGCCGCTCTCGCCCGAAAATTGCGCCTTGCCCGAATATCTGTACTCCATGTTCGCCAACGTGTCCGGCGAGGTGGGGGCGGCGCTCGATCCGATCCTGATCGAGCACCGTGACCGCGTCTGGGAGCGCCACATCGGTCTGCCGCTCGATTATTGACGGCAAAGGGGAGAGGAAACCATGCATTATCGGAGTTTCGGCCAGCGGCTGATCGGCGCGGCTGCGGGGAACTTCTAATGGGGCGATTGGCAGGAAAGCGGGCTTTGATGACCGGAGCCGGGGGCTTGCTCGGTTCGGACCTCGCCCGCGCCTTTGCTGCCGAAGGGGCAGACCTCGTTCTGACGACGCGGACCGCCGCAAAGCTGGAACCGCTGGCGGAGGAACTGCGCGCGATGGGCAGGCGGGTTGCGACCGTTGCCGCCGATTTCACCGTTGATGATGATATCGACCGGCTGGCCGAGGCCGCATGGGATGCATTTGGTGGCATCGACGTAGTGCTGCTTTCGAGTCAGCCGCCCGAACCCAATCAGGGTGATTTGCTCACGGTGGCGGAGGATGTGCTCAAGGAGCAGCACCAGACGATTGTCTGGGGACCTTTGCGGCTCATGCGGAGCCTGGCACCCAGAATGATCGAAGCCGGCGGCGGGAGCATCGTGACGATCGTGTCCTCGACCGGCTTTGAACCGACCGAGGGATATGCCGCCTACGGCCTGGCGAAGGGGTCGCTGTGGCTGCTCACGCGCTACATGGCGCTCGAATGGGGCAGGGGTGGAATCCGGGTGAATGCCTTCAGCCCCGGTCTGGTTGCCACCGGCGACAATGCCGAACAGCTCACGGAAATTGTGCGGGCACGCGGAATGCTCGACCGGACGGCGTTGCACAGGGTCGGCCGGAACGAGGAATGTATCGGCGCAGCCCTGTACCTCGCTTCCGATGAATCGAGTTTCACGTCCGGGCAGAAGATTTTCGTGGACGGCGGAAGGTTCTGACGCTTCGCCAGCCGTTGCCCTTCCGCGCGCATTTGGCCAACATGTCTGCAACCGTCCGGGTTTGAACCGGTCAAAGCAGGGAGCCCAAAACATGCCTTCAGGCCTTGTCGCCCTATTGGACGATGTATCCGTCATTGCCCGTGCCGCGGCAGCGTCGATCGACGATGTCGGGGCCGGTGTCGCCAAGGCGGGAAGCAAGGCGGCGGGCGTGGTGATCGACGATGCGGCGGTGACGCC
>JAGREL010000037.1 GCA_020446575.1 Novosphingobium sp.
TGGCAGGAGCGCGCCCTTAGCAAAGCGTTCATGCGGCTGCAAGCGGGTAGTCCGCATGCGGTTATTGACCGGGCGGCAAAGGGTGCCGCGATCAGGTCAACTCGGTTTCCAGCCTATCTCTGCGGCCGTTGCCGACTTGGGAACGTCGGTGACGGCTTCGTTGATCGTCACGCTTTCTCCCGGCGCCAGCTGCCGCTTGGGCGGAGCCACTTCCCAGCTGTATACGATCCGGTCGCGCGCATCGCGCAGCACGATGAGGATCGTCGGCACGCTGCGCTTGGACTGGCCGACATTGGTGACGGTTCCGCTGGCGCCGAAAAATTCGGTGCCGTTGGGCAACGTCCTGCGGTCCTGCCGGTTGGGCGGAAAGTCGAGAACCAGATCGGGCTGGGCCTCGGCGAAGGTCGGCCGGGCGATGGGGAACCATTCGGGCAGCCCGTTCCACCAGACGGCTGCCGCCGCCCCCAGGCTCACGACGGCGAACAGAACCGCTGCCAGCATCCACATCTTGGCCGGATTGCGGCGGGGACGGAACGGCGGCTCGAACTCGAAATTCGAGCGGGCCTCTTCGTGATAGCGATTGCTTCCGTCGTCTTCGTAGACCGCCGCGGGCGCCGGCGGAGGCGAGGACAGCGGCGGTTCGTCGGTATCGGGCGATCTGGCCTGCGATTCGGGTTCGGGAGCTGCCTGCCGGGCAGGCTCGCCTGCCGGTTCGGTACTGGCCGGCACATCTTGCGGCGCGGGGCGTTGCGGCACCGGCACGGTTTCCTGCGGAGCGGGGGCCGGTTCGGGGCGCGGCGCGGGCGCTGCCGGCGGACGCTGGGGAAGCTCCGCACCTTCCTGAAACCAGCTGTGGCGGCACTTGGCGCAACGCACCGTGCGGCCATCCACGCCGATCGCGCTGTCGGGAACGACGTAGCGGGTTGCGCAGGCCGGGCAGGTAATGATCATGGTGAAAATGATAAGCACGCCGGACAAGGCTTGCCCAGCCAAGGCAGCGTGGTAACGTTCTTTTTTCCACATGGATTGATGGCTATAGGCTGTCGCGTGGCCTGCCAGACCCTGAGCGAAGACAAGAAATGAGCCAAGCTGCCGAGGGGGAAATCGTCCATTTCGACAATGTCGGCCTGCGCTACGGCACCGACCGGGAGGTGTTGAGCGACCTTTCGTTCACTCTTTATCCGGGCAGCTTCTACTTCCTCACCGGCGCCAGCGGCGCGGGAAAGACCTCGCTGCTCAAGCTGCTCTACCTGGCGCTGCGCCCGTCGCGCGGGATGGTCCGCATGTTCGGGGCGGACGCGATCACCCTGCCGCGTGAGCAGATGCCGGCACTGCGAAGGCGGATCGGCGTCGTCTTCCAGGACTTCCGTCTTGTCCAGCACCTGTCGGCCTTCGACAATGTCGCGCTGCCGCTTCGCGTTGCCGGCGTGCCGGAAAGAGATATCGAGAAACCCGTTGCCGACATGCTCGAATGGGTCGGTCTGACGGATCGGATAGCAGCCCGGCCCGCGACTCTGTCCGGCGGTGAGCAGCAGCGCGTGGCGATCGCCCGTGCGGTGATCGGTCGGCCCGAGATTCTGGTGGCAGACGAACCGACGGGCAACGTCGATCCCGACATGGCGATCAAGCTGCTGCGACTGTTCGAAGCCCTCAATCGCTTGGGCACGACCGTTGTGGTGGCGACCCATGATGTCCACCTGCTCAAGAAGGTTCCCGAATCCCTGATCATGCGGCTCGACAAGGGCCGCCTGTCCGATCCCACGGGAGCCCTGCGTTATCCGCCCCGTCGGTCGGCCGTGCCCGCCGGGGACCGGCCTTGAAAAGCTATCCCGCCTTTGCCCGTGGGCCGGTGCATGCCTGGCGCCGGTTTTTCGGGATCGGCGAGACCGAACTCGTGCCTCAGGCGCGGCTGTCGGGGCCGATGCCCTGGGTGATCGCCATCATGGTGGCGCTGACGGTGATCGCCTCGGCTGCGGGGCTTGCGCTGCGCAATACCGCGCAGGCTGCCGCAGCCGAACTGGAAGGCGGTATCACCGTTCAGATCGTCGAGGCGGCACCGGAAGCGCGCAAGGCGCAGGCACAGGCCAGCGTCAAGCGACTGCAGGAAACGCGCAGCGTCGTGTCGGTCCGACTGGTGCCGGAGCAGGAAGTCAATTCGCTCATCGAACCCTGGCTTGGAAGCGGAACGGACAGCACCCCCGATGCCGAGATTCCGGTTCCTGCCCTGATCGACGTCCGCATCGACCGCGAAGTCACGCCGGCACGTCTTGCCGAGATCCAGGACGCGCTTGGCAAGGTGGCACCGTCCGCCCGTATCGATGCGCAATCGACCTGGCTGGAGCCGGTGTTCGATGCGATCGAATCGCTCCAGTGGCTGGCAATCGCACTGATCGTCCTGCTTACCATAGCGCTGGGTGCCGCTGTGCTGCTGGCCGCGCGCACCGCGCTCGGGACCAATCGCGACACGATAGAGATCGTGCATCTTCTCGGCGGGACGGACAGGCAGATCGCTCGGGTGTTCCAGCGGTCGATCGGCGTCGATGCGGCCGGCGGCGGCGCCGTCGGGCTGGTCCTGGCGATCGTCGTCATCATGTTTCTCGGGCGCCGCTTCGCTAGCCTCGGCGCGGGCATGGTCGACCAGGGCGCGCTTGGCTGGTTCGACTGGCTGTTGCTCGCGCTGGTCCCGGTTGCCGCAGTGGTTCTCGCGATGGTGACGGCCCGGATCACGGTGATGCATACGCTTCGCAAGATGCTATAGGCGCCCCGCCATGCTCCGTCGCGCCGCATCCTTTCTATTGCTGGCCTGGCTGGCAGGATTTCTCCTGTTTGCCATTGCCCTGCCGCTTCCTCACGAGGGCGGGAAAAGCGATGCCGTCGTCGTGTTCACCGGTGGGGAAGGTCGCATTCCCCGAGGCCTCGACGTGCTGGAGAAGGGCTGGGCATCGAAGCTGCTCGTCTCCGGTGTCGACCGCGAAGTGCGGCCCGCGGAATTCGTTGCCGAATATGCCGTTCCGGCCCGGACGATGGAATGCTGCGTCAGCCTGGGCTTCGAATCCTATGACACGCGATCCAATGCCGCCGAGGCGGCTCGCTGGTTGGCAAAGGGCAGGTTCAAATCGGTGCGGCTGGTGACGACTGACTGGCACATGCGCAGGGCGGCTTTCGAACTGGCCAAGATGATACCGGACAGCGTGACCGTGATTCGCGACGCGGTGCCTTCGGAGCCGAGTCTGCGCATTCTGTTTCTGGAATATCACAAGCTGCTGGCCAGCTATGTTTCGCGGATCTGGGATCAGTGATGGCGGCGCGGCCGGCCGAGGTGCTGCGCAGTCTGGCTTTTTATGTAGCCTTCTACGGTGCGACTATTCCCTACGTCCTGGCCGCGCTCTTCGCCCTGCTGCTCGGCAGGCGCGCCTTCCTGGCGGCCGTGGATGGCTGGACCAGCTATCATCGCTTCTGCGCGAGCCGGCTGCTCTGCATCAAGGTTGCGGTCAGAGGCGAGTTGCCGAGGGAAGGCGCTCTTGTTGCGATGAAGCATGAGAGCTTCTTCGAGGCGCTCGACTTACCGGTGCTTTTCGCACGGCCGGTGATTTTCGCGAAGGCGGAGCTGCTGCGCATTCCGCTTTGGGGCAGGGCCGCCCGCATCTATGGTGTGATACCGGTCGAGCGCGCCCAGGGCGCCAGGGCGCTGCGTGCGATGATCTCAGAGGCCAAGGTCCATGCGGAAGACGGCCGCGTTTTCGTCATCTTCCCGGAAGGTACCCGCGTGTCGCACGGGGAACAGCGACCGCTCCAGTCCGGCTTTGCCGCCCTCTACAAGTTGCTCGGCCTTCCCGTGGTGCCCGTGGCAGTCGACAGCGGGCCGCTCTACCACCGCTGGTGGAAACGCAAGGGAACGATCACGGTATGCGCCGGCGAGCCTATCCCGCCGGGCCTGCCGCGTCCCGAAATCGAGGCGCGGGTGCACCAGGCGATCAATGCGCTGAATGTCGGTTCCGATTCAGGCCGGCTCGACCGCCACGCTCTTCAGGTTGAGCAGGGTGGTTCCGTAGCTCGTCAGGAATGACACATCCGCCGCGTCGCGGCCAATTCCGATCTTGGCCATGTCCTCGGCCCTGGCCATGCCGGTCGGATCAACCAGATACCAGGTGCCATCGAGGAAGACTTCGGGAACGGCATGGAAATCCTGCGGTTCGACCCCCAGCGCGTAGACACTCGCGAAACGGGCGGGAATAGCGCTGGCCCGCGTAAGGCAGATCATCAGATGGGCGAAGTCGCGGCAAACCCCGCGGCGCGCTACGAAGGTCTCGAGCGCACTGGTAGAGGCATCGCTGCTGCCGGCGACATAGGCGAGGTTGTTTCGGATCCAGTCGCAGATCGCCATCACTTTCGCGCCGCCCTGCAGCCCGCCGAATTCGGCTTCCACCAGGTTCTGGAACTGGTCGGACGGGCAGTAGCGCGAAGGCAGCAGGTATTCGACGGTCTCGCCCGGCAGCAGATGGGTGGGAACCGCGTTCAGGCTGCCGCAATCGCTCGTCAGCCGGTCGATTGCGACATCCGCCGAATAATCGACATTGAGCTTGCCCTGGACCCTCAGCCAGATCCGCTCACCGATAGTGTCGTGGCCGGCGACGCGGGCGAAATGTTCCGTCGGGCTGATATCGATATGCGCTGCCTCGATGATCTGTTCCGGGATTGCCGCCGCCTCCAGCTGCAGCAGGACGTCGGTTTGCTCGGGGAACTCGTATTCCAGCTGCGTGCGTATCGAGAGTTTCATCTGAAGCGGGATCCTGGAGGACAATGCTGCTGGAATGCCCGAGACTGCAAAAGGCTCCCGCCATGCTTAACAATCCGACCGGAATTGCGCATGTGGCGACGGGCCTCGGCGGCCACGGATAACGGAAGTGCAATGACAACGCCGGCTAGGCTGGATCCGCGATCGCCTCCCATTCGAGCGTCAGCTTGTCGATACCGAAGACATTGCCGGTATGGAATTCGTGCCGCTCGCCCGCAGGCATGCGGATGTTCCTGAACCGGGCGAGCATGGCTTCGAGCACGATCCTGATCTCGCGCTTGGCAAGCCGCAGGCCAAGGCATGTGTGCGGACCGGTGCCGAAAGCGATGTGGCGCACCGGCCGGTCGATATCGACCCGGTGGGGATCCTCATAGGCTTCGGGATCGCGCGCGGCGAGCGGCAACGAAACCTGAACGATATCCCCGGCCCGCATCTTCACGCCATGAAACTCCATGTCCTGCCTGACGCGCCTTTGCGTCGAGGCGGTGGAGAACGCCCGCAGCAGTTCCTCGACCGCGCGCGCGATCTCGTCGGGATTGTCGCGCAGCCGGTCCTGCAGCGGCACGTCCTGCGCGAGATACCACATGATCCAGCCCAGCGTGCTGTAAACCGTGTCGAGCCCGCCGATGTAGAGGATGTAGCAGATGCTGAGCATCTCGGTGTCGGTCAGCGGCCGCTCGCCGTTGAAACGCGCGGACACGATGCCTTTCATCAGGTCCGATTTCGGGTCCTGCTTCTGCCCGGCGATGAATTCCTGCAGATAGTCGGCAATCGCGCTCATCGCGCCCACTGCGTCTTCCGGCCGTTGCGGGCGAAGCATTCCCCGTTCCCAGACCAGGAAGTCCGCCAGCTTCTCGCGCGGCATCCCCATCAGGTCGAGGAAGATGTGCGAAGGAAACTTCTCGGCGAACTCGCTGGCGAATTCGCATCCGCCCCTGTCCGCGAATTCGTCGATAAGCTCGTCGCAGGCGCGGCGCACGGCATCGTCCAGCGCATTGATGCTGGCGGGGGAAAAGAAGGGCTCCAGCACCTTGCGGTATTGCTGTTGCTGGGGCGGGTTGAGTTCGAGCGGAATCAGCTTCCAGTCGGCGCCGATCACGCTCATCATCCCTCCGTCGCCGCCGCTTCGGAAATTGTCGGTGTCGGTCAGCACCTCGCGGATCAGTGCATTGCGTGTGGGCAGCCAGCCCGGCCTTCGTCCCTGCGGCCCGTTGTTGAGGCCACTGGCCCAGAGGATATCCGGGCCCCCATGCAATTCGCCGACCCTGCGAAAGGGATCCTCCTTTTCGGCCGCGAACTCGTCGTAGTCGCAGTCCCAGACCAGTTCGGCCGGGACGTGGCCCGGCACCGCGGCTTCTGCTTCCTGGATTGTCGCCATGAAGTCCTCTTCCGGTCGTTCCGGCTTATTGTTCCGGTTGTCCTGGCGGAAAGTCTCGCATTCCGCGAACGGGCTGGCAATCGCCAAGTGCGATTCCGATTGACCCGAATTGGCCGATGGCGTTCAATCCGCGCCAAACAAAGCCAAAATCGGGAGAGTCAAAATGCCGCCACGTCCGCGCTTTTCGCCCCATGTCGAGCAGGTTGAGCTGAAACCGCCGCCGGGCAAGAAGCTGGGCGGCATGATCGCCGCCGACTTCGCGCCGAACGGCGACCTGCTCGTGCTCCACCAGTACAATCCGCCGGGCGTCGACATCGGCGATGTCAATCCCGACGACTTCCTGCCCGACGTCGCCCGGTTCCGCCCCGACGGCACTTTCGTGGATGCCTGGGGCGGCCCGGATCAGGTTCCGGCGGTGGACGGCGTTCCGCAATGGCCGGCGGGCAGGGAAGGCATCGAATGCGACGCGGAAGGCAATGTATGGATCTTCGGCTACTCCAAGGGCGACGACGCGGTCCTGAAACTGTCCGAGTCCGGCGAGCTGCTGATGCGGCTGGGTGAGCGCGAGCGCCCCGGAAACGACAACGACACTGCACTGCTCGGCGGTCCGACCTCCTGCTACCACGATGTCGAGAACCGCGAGGTGTTCATTTCCGACGGCTACGGCAATCACCGCGTGATCGCCTTCAATTCCGACACGGGCGAATTCACCCGCATGTGGGGCGCTTACGGCAAGAAGCCTTCGGAGCTTTCGCCGGAAGAAGGCTACGGCAATCCGGTCCACAAGGTCGCGGTCGGGCCCAATGGGCTGCTCTACGTCTGCGACCGGCTCAAATGCCGGGTGCAGGAGTTCGAACGCATTCCCGGCGGAGTGAAATTCCTCCGCGAAGTCACGATCGCACCGGGCACCGAGAACTGGGGCTCGGCCTTCGACCTCGCCTTTCCGGAAGGCGGGAAATACATGTACGTCTGCGACGGCTCGAACATCCGCATCTGGGTCGTCGACCTCGACACATTCACAGTGCTCGGCTGGTCGACTGCCTACGATGCCACCGAAGGCGACGACAACGTCCCGCGCCATTTCAGCCTGGTCCACCGCTTCCGCCTCGAAGCCAGCGGCGATATCCTGCTGTGCTGCACGACGCATGGGCTCAAGCGGCTGAAATACACCGGGATTCACTAGGCCGACCGGCGCAGCACGATGCACTGCCGCACAATGGGCGAGGTTGACAAAGGCGACACCGTGTCAACCGACCCGCGCGCCTCTTTTTCGGCGCTGCTTCAATAGGTTGATGAGAAAAAGCGGCGGTTGACACTTCACCGATTCAAAAAACGGGCTTCGACGGTTCAAAGAGCAGGCGGCTGCAAGACCGCAGGTGCATTGGGGCAGGCGCTGGCGGTGTAGGAAACGGTTTTGGTGGGTTTTGAGGCCGTGAGCAGACACTGGGTTCGATGTCTACTCTCGGCCTCAAGTGGGCCACTCTGGCCCATAAGCCTGCTGCCCGAACGCGATCGTTACGCTATCCATGGCGTTTAAGTGACCCATCTTGCCGAGGTTGATATGGCGCGCCGTCCAGTCTTTTTCCTATCGTCGACCATCTACGATTTCCGTGACCTCCGAAGCGCTATCAAGTTCAGTCTTGAAGAACGCGGATGTCGGGTTTTAGCATCTGAGTTTAACGACTTTGGTGGCACCCTCGATCAGCACAGTTATGAAGCATGCCTGACCAATATCGAGCAGGCTGACTATTTCGTCTTGTTGATCGGAACGCGGGTCGGTGGTTGGTACGACGCGCCTAAACGCATTAGCATAACCCAACAGGAATACCGCACAGCTTATGAACTGCACCGGCAAGGCAAACTTCGCCTCGTCACTTTTGTACGAGACGAGGTATGGCAGCTCAGGGAAGAGAGAAAAGAACTTTCACGGTATTTGAAAGAACTCGACTTCTCCGACCGAGAACGTGAGGCAATCGTTGGCGCTCCGAGCAAGTTTGGCAACGACGCTGATTTCATCACTTCCTTTATCGCCGAGGCTGGCCGCAATCTCGAAACGAGTCGCGCGGTTATCTCAGGCGGCCTCAAACCAACGGGCAATTGGCTCCACCGTTTCCAAGGCTTCCGCGACATACATGACGTGCTGGCACCATTGGCATTTACCGGGCTAACTTCGGAAGAGGCTGCCTATCGTAAGGCGTTGCAGCACGAACTCCTGATCGTCATGAGCCGCCTCTGTGCTAAGTACGAAGGCAAGGTACTGGACTTGCGTGGCGGCCTCAAGAAGGGACTTGATGCGAATCCAATCACGGTCGCAATGCGAGATGACGAGCATGTAACTGTCGATCTCGAGAGTTGGGGGCAATTCGCTACGATCTTATTCCAGGTGCTTGGAGTAAAGTTCGAGACGGTCGTAATCGACGATGCTCTCACCTCAACGATCTTCCTCGACTACGATGCTCACCGAGGCGGTTATGTGCAAAGCCCAGCCTACGGCGCCTTATCGAAACTGTGGGACGAAATCCGAAGCTTCAACGAACTTGCAACAACGGACAATTTGTCAATCATTTTCGAGACATCGCCTCGTGCATTGGGAGGACGCAAGACTGGCACGATGTCCCTGCCGTTTGCAAAGGTCGCACTGAGCTATTCGCTCGCGCATCGTTGGATCAATATCGTCCAACTTGCGCAATCATTGATCTTCCACCTCGAAGGGAAGACTTTCCAGGTGCCAGAGCTCATGCCTTTTTCGCCGATCACCGGGTTCGAAGAAGCGTATCTTGCGGAACAGGTCTCCGTTGCCGACCTTCGTTCTGCAATGGGCCTAGACAAGCCGAAACAGGACTAGCGCGATCAGATCAACCCCTCGCCGTTGATCAACAATCGATTACTTCGAGAACAAATCGCCGCCTGACGAACTTGCAGGTTGGAAGCCGCCATTCCGCTTACGGCCAGATGCGGACGTCAGACAATTAAATTTGCTCGGCCGCAATCAAGCCAAACCAGACCAACGCCGCCCCAACCGCTCAGTCCTCGTGATCTGCCCGTCCGAAATCCGGCCGTGCGTCGTCCTGGCCTTCCTCGATGATCGAGCGGCGGATGGCGCGGGTGCGGGCGAAGTGGTCGAACAATGCGTCGCCGTCGCCGATGCGGATGGAGCGCTGCAGGCCGGTCAGGTCCTCGGTGAAGCGCTGGAGCATTTCCAGCACCGCATCCTTGTTGGCAAGGAACACGTCGCGCCACATCGTCGGGTCAGAGGCGGCGATGCGGGTGAAGTCGCGGAAGCCGCCGGCCGAGTATTTGATGACTTCGCTGCGCGTCACTTCCTCCAGGTCGGACGCGGTGCCGACGATGGTATAGGCGATCAGGTGCGGCAGGTGGCTGGTGACGGCAAGCACCAGATCGTGGTGCTGCGCGTCCATCATCTCGACATTGGCGCCGAGCGTTTCCCAGAATTCCACCAGCTTCGTCAGCAGCAGGAGGTCGCAGGGCTCGGGCGGGGTGACGATGCACCAGCGGTTGTGGAACAGCGTGGCGAAGCCGGCGTCGGGCCCCGAATTCTCGGTGCCGGCGACCGGGTGCGCCGGAATGATCGCATGATCGGGAAACGCCTTGCCGAGCGTCTCGGCGATCGCTTGCTTGCACGAGCCGACATCGCTGACCAGCGCATCGGGCGGAAGCGCCTCCGCGATTTCGGCTGCCGCCTCGCCCATCGCGCCCGGCGGCACGCAGAAGATCACCAGATCGGCATCGCGCGCGGCATCGGCGGCGGTTTCGCATACCGTATTCGCCAGGCCGCGTTCGGCGGCGCGCTTGCGCACCTGCGGGTCGCGGTCGTAGCCGGTGGTTGTCGCTTCGGGCAGGTGCTGGCGCACGGCGAGGCCGATCGAGCCGCCCAGCAGACCCAGGCCGATGATGGCGATGCGCTGGAACGTCATGGCGCGCTCTCCGCCATTTCGCGCAGGCTTCGGGCGATGTCGTCCATGTGCTCCGCCGCGCCGATGGTGATGCGAAGGCCGTGCGGCAGCCCCTGATTCGGCAGCCAGCGCACGATATAGCCGCGTTCCGCCAGCCCTTCGTAGGCGGCTTCGGCGGTGAGCGCGCCTTCGAACAGGATCAGCACGAAATTCGCCTGGCTCGGCAGCGGCCGCAGACCGTGATTGCCCAGCGCCCCGATCGCCGACACGAAGCGGGCGCGTTCGGCCGTATTGTGGCGCTGCGAATGCTCGACGAAGTGCTGGTCAGCGACAGCGGCGAGCGCCATCGCCTGTCCGGTGCTGGAGACGTTGAAGGGCCCGCGGATGCGATTGAGCGTTTCGATGATAGGCGCATCGCCCGTCGCCCAGCCGATGCGTTCGCCGGCAAGGCCGTAGATCTTGGAAAAGGTGCGCGTGACGAGCACATTGCCGTGCGCGGCGGCCAGTGCCATGGCGCCGTCCTCGTCCTCGGGCAGGACGTATTCGCCATAGGCCTGGTCGACCACCAGCAGCACGTCGCGCGGCAGGTTCGCGTGCAGCCGGGCAATGTCGCCTTTGGGCAGGAAGCTGCCGGTCGGATTGTTCGGATTGGCGATGAACACCACGCGCGTCCTCTCGGTAACGGACGCCAGCAGCGTATCGACGTCGGAGCCGTAATCGGCATCGGGCGCCACTACCGGCGCCGCGCCGCAGCGGCGGGCGGCGATGTCGTAGACCGAAAAGCCGTAATGGACGTAGACCACTTCGTCGCCCGGCCCGGCATAGGCCTGCGCGGCAAGGTTGAGCAGCTCGTCCGAACCGGTGCCCATGACGATGCGCGCCGGATCGATGCCGTGCAGTTCGCCGATCGCGGCGCGCAGCGCCTTGCATTCCGGATCGGGGTAGAGCGAAGGGGCCGCGGCGTCGGCTTTGGCCGCCAGCGCCTTCGGGCCGGTGCCGAGCGGGTTCTCGTTCGCCGAAAGCTTGATCAGCGGCCGCCCGTCCCTGCCGGCGGACTTGCCGGGGACATAGGCGTGGATCGCGCTGATCCACGGCTTGGGGACAGGCCCTCTGGATGGTGTCGGAGCGTCGGCCATAGCGCGCCGCCCTTAGCCGAGGCGAAGCGCGATTGACAGCCTGCGATTGACAGCCTGCGATTGACAGCGTGGCGGCGGTCCCCCAATTCGCGGGACGCCATGGCAACCGTGCAAGCCCCTGCCGGCCGCAGCATCGTGCTGCCCGAACCGCTGCAGCTCGACAGCGGCCAGCAGCTTGCGCCCGTCACCGTGGCCTTCGAAACCTATGGCGAGCTTGCCGCCGACAAGTCCAATGCCGTGCTGGTCTGCCATGCCACGAGCGGGGACCAGTATGTCGCGAGCGTCCATCCGCTGACCGGCAAGCCCGGCTGGTGGGACCGGATGGTCGGACCCGGCAAGCCGATCGATACGAACCGCTTCCACGTGATCTGCGCGAATGTGATCGGCGGTTGCATGGGTTCGACCGGCCCGGCTTCGCAAGCCGCGGACGGCCAACCCTACGGCATGCGCTTTCCCGTCATCACCATCCGCGACATGGTGCGCGCGCAGGTGGCCATGCTGGCCGAACTCGGGATCGAGCGCCTCTATGCTGCCATCGGCGGCTCGATGGGCGGGATGCAGGCGCTGAGCCTTGCCGCCAACTGGCCGGATATTCCCGAACGGGTGCTGGTCGTCGGCGCGACCGCCACCATGCCGGCACAGAATATCGCGTTTCAGGAAGTCGGACGGCAGGCGATCATGGCCGATCCCAGCTGGCAGGCCGGCGACTATTACGGCACCGGCAAGGCGCCCG
Source organism: Novosphingobium sp. (assembly GCA_020446575.1). GTDB lineage: Bacteria > Pseudomonadota > Alphaproteobacteria > Sphingomonadales > Sphingomonadaceae > Novosphingobium. Next base: position 11,957 of record JAGREL010000037.1, read on the forward strand.
ATGCCGGCTTGTCCGTCGCGCGCATGGCGGCGCATATCACCTATCTGTCCGAGGAAAGCCTGACCGAGAAGTTCGGGCGGAGGCTGCAGGACCGGCAGGCCAAGAGCTTCGGCTTCGATGCGGATTTCCAGATCGAAAGCTATCTGCGCTACCAGGGCTTGAGCTTCACCACCCGGTTCGATGCCAATTCCTATCTCTATATCACCCGCGCCATGAGCTATTTCGATCTCGCCGAGGAGCACGGCGGCAGGCTGGCCGACGCCTTCGAGAAGACGCGCGCGCGGTTCTGCGTGGTGAGTTTCGATACCGACTGGCTCTATCCGACCGAACTGTCGCGCCGGCTCGTCCATGCGCTCAATGCGACGGGCACGGCCGTGAGTTTCGTCGAGCTGTCCGCGCCCTATGGTCATGACAGCTTCCTGCTCGACGTGCCCGCGCTCGACCGGGTGGTCTCGGGGTTCCTGAACCAGTGAGCCAGCTTCGTCCCGATCTTGCGATCATCGCCGACCATGTCGAGCCGGACAGCCGCGTGCTTGACATCGGCTGCGGCGACGGCGTGCTGCTTGCCGCGCTCAGGGACCAGCGCGGCTGCAATGTCCACGGCATGGAAATCGACGCCGAGAACGTCGCCGGCTGCGTTGCCAAGGGCCTTTCCGTCATCCAGGGCGATGCCGACAAGGACCTCGTCTTCTATCCGGACGATTCCTTCGATTACGCGATCCTGAGCCAGACGCTGCAGACCACCAAGCGGCCGGACATGGTGCTGGAAGAGCTGCTGCGCGTCGGCCGGCGGGCATTCGTGAGCTTCCCCAATTTCGGCCACTGGCGGGTGCGGCTCGCGCTGCTGTGGGGCGGCCGCATGCCGGTCACCCGGCTGTTGCCGGTCGCGTGGTACGAGACGCCCAACATCCACCACCTGACGATCACAGATTTCCGCGCGCTGGTCGCGGAACGAGGGATCAGGGTCGAACAGGCCTGGTTCCTGGTCGGCGACAAGCGGACCAGCGCGGCGGCCGCCAATTTCCGCGCCGAACACGCGATCTTCCTGGTTTCGCGTTAGGCGGCCTGGAAATCCATGCCGTTCTCTCAATCGGCGGTGCCGTGCGGCGCGGGGCGTTTGCCTGCCAAACGCAAACCATCGCGCATATTGAGGCAGAGGAGCACGATATTCATCGCGCCCGCCATCAGTTCGATGGCTTGCACCGCATAGAACCCGGTATCAAAGGAACCAGCTCCTGCTTTCGATGACAGATAGAGCGCCGAAGGTATGAGGATCAGAATGCCATTGCCGACGATAAAGGGCATGCGCTTGCGTTTCACCGCCACGAGCGGGCTACGAAACTTCTTGCCAAGTTGAAACCCTGAGCCGCCCGCTGCCATCAGTGCCGGGATCAAGATCAGGAAACCCCAGGGGATCATTGATTTGACGGTTGCGACAAGGGCCGCACTGCTAAGGAGTTCCGACAGCACGGTGGACAGCCAGAAGGTCATAATCGTCAACAGAGCCACAGCGCCTGCGACAGGATGGATGGCTTTGGTCATGGGAAATCCTCTGCTCAGCTAAACTACATAGTACGCAATATATTATTGCATAGCTGGCTATGCAAGTGGTATGGGCGAGGCATGGATTTCAAGAAAGACCTGTCAGCAGGATATCTGGCCAATCATATGGCACGCCTCTTTGAGAGAGGGCTTGCGGCGCGCATCCGCCCGCTTGGCCTTACTCCTGGCACATTTCCGGCGCTGCTTGAGCTTTGGGAGGGGGACGGGCTGACTCAGAGGGATTTGGTCGAACGTCTGAACATAGAACAGGCTACGATGGCCAACACGCTGGCACGTATGGAGCGCGATGGCCTTATCAGGCGGGAAAAGGATAAATCGGATGGCCGGGTTCAGCGAATCTGGCTCAGCGATCGCGCAAGAAGCCTGCAGACCCCGGCGATCGAGGCCGCCATGGCAGTCAATGCCGAAACAATGGCCTCTCTCTCGCAACTGGAACAGCACCAACTCATCAAGCTGATGCAAAAGATCACCTACAACGACCGAAAGCCAGCAACCCAATCCTGACCGGCATGTTGCATCACCTATGGTGGAGCGGCAGCTCCCCACCCCAACAGCACCGTTCAGATCTCTTGGCTTGCTGCCCGCAACCAGCCGTTCGTTCGCGCGCCAGCCACCTCCCATGGCTTCGGCACGGCGAGGGTCAGCCGGAGCCGTCGTTCACCAGCAGCACGCTGTCGTCGCGGGCCAGTGCCCAGAGGCTCAGGCCGGCGGCTTTCGCGCGCTCGGTTGCCATGGTCGTCGGCAGGGAGATCGTGACCAGCGTGGTTGCCCCGGCGCGGACCGCCTTCTCGACGATTTCATAGCTGCAACGCGCGGTGGAGAGCACGAAGCCCGGCGAGAGCGGCAAGCCCGCCCGCGCCATCGCCCCGGTCAGCTTGTCCAGCGCATTGTGCCGCCCGACATCCTCGCGCACCCAGCCGATCGCACCTTTCGTATCGGCCCAGGCGGCGGCATGCGCCGCGCCCGTGGTGTCGGCTAGCGGCTGCCGCCCCTTGAGCTCGCCAAGCGCCGAAAAGATCGCATCGGGTTCGAGCGGCGCATGCGCGGCGACTTTCGGCAGGGGTCTCGCGACGGCCTCCAGGTTCTCGATGCCGCACAGCCCGCAGCTCGATTCCGAAACGCGGGCACGAACCCTCTCTCCCAGCTGCTCCGCGCCGAGGCCGGCAAGCGTGGCGCGCAGGATCCAGCCGTTCTCGACTTCGGCAATCGCGATGTCGGTGACTTCGCCGGCATCCGCCGCCAGCCCCTCGCCGAGTGCGAAACCGGTGGCGAAGTCGGCCAGATCGGCCGGCGTTGCCATCATCACCGCATAGGACAGGCCGTTGAATTCCAGCGCCACCGGTGCTTCGGGCACCCATTGGCGCACGACCGGAAGGCGGCTCCCGTCGCGCGAGACTGAAACCGCCTTGCCGGCCGGGCCGGTCACCCGAAGCTCAGGCCGTGGTACACGCCCAGCTTGTTGCCATCGGGATCGCGCAGATAGGCGCCGAAGGCTCCCCTGGCCTGCGGCTTGGGCTCGGGCGGGCCTTCGCAGCTGCCGCCATTGGCGAGGCCCGCCGCGTGCCATGCGCTGACCGCCTCGTCGCTGTCCGCATCGAACAGGATCGTGCCGCCGTTGGCATAGGTGGCCGGATTGCCGTCGCGCGCCGGGCCGAGAATGAATGCCTGACCTCCGGGCAGCTGATACATGACGATGGGATATTCGTCCGGGGTGTTCGATGCCGGCACGCCGAGCGCCGCGAATGTCGCGTCGTAGAATGCCTTGGCCTTGGCCTTGTCGTCGGTTCCCAGTCTTATGCTCTTCAGCAGCATCGCGCTTCCTCCTTACTGCCCCATCGGGAACATGGCGCACAACTTGTTGCCGTCGGGATCGCGCAGATAGGCGAGGTACAATTTGGCGAAGCCCAGATCGCGCTCGCCCGGAGGATCTTCGCAGCTTGCGCCGCCGCTGGCGACGCCCGCCTCGTGCCAGGCATTGGCCTGGTCCGGGCCTGTCATGGCAAAGCCGATGGTGCCGCCGTTGGCGTATGTCGCCGGCTCGCCGTTGATCGGCTTGGTCACCATGAAGTTGAGCCCATTGTGCGCATAGGCAATGCGCTCGCCCATATCCATTCCCGGATTTCCGCCGATGGCGGCGAATACCGCATCGTAGAACTGCTTCGATTTCTGCAAGTCATTGCTGCCGACGACGATATGGGTGAACATCCCTTACTCTCCGCTTTGGTCATTGGGGAGCCCGGTTCATATCCAGCCGGGGCGCGGGGTCAAATGCTCATTTATCCACCTGATTCCGCATCGGCCACGCATGGCCACGGGTAGACTGCCCCGGCGACGTTGGGCCATAGGATTGTCATGTGGCAGCTATATCAGTTCCCGCTTTGCGCCTTCAGCCGCAAGCTCAGGCTGCTGATGAGCGAAAAGGGCATCGGCTACGAGCTGTGGCGCGAAAACCCCTGGGAAGGGCGCGACGATTTCCTCGCCATGAATCCGGCCGGTCGCACGCCGGTGCTGCACGATCCCGAGCGAGGCATCACCCTGTGCGACAGCCGGGCAATCTGCGAATATTTCGAGGAAACGGTCGAGAAGAGCCCGATGATCAACGGGACCGCCGCCAATCGCGCCGAAATCCGCCGGCTGGTTGCGCTGTTCGACGAAAACTTCTTCGGCGATGTGACCGGCCCGCTGCTTCACGAGCGGATGAAGAAGCGCCTCGTCATGCGCCAGTCTCCCGATTCGAAGATGCTGCGCGAAGCGATGCGGCTCGCCCATGAGCATCTCTATTACATCGACTATCTCGTCGATCACCGGCCCTGGCTCGCCGGCGCGACCATGACTCTGGCCGATCTTGCTGCGGCCGCCCAGATATCGGTCGCCGACTATCTCGGCGGTATCGACTGGAAATCGCACGAGCAGGCCAAGGGCTGGTACTCGACGATGAAGAGCCGCCCGAGCTTTCGCCCGCTGCTGTCGGAGCGGATGGAAGTGATCCAGCC
>JAGREL010000038.1:0-5556 GCA_020446575.1 Novosphingobium sp.
TGCCTTCACCGGTGCGCATCTCGGCGATCTCGCCACGGTGGAGGACGATCCCGCCGATCATCTGCACATCGAAGTGGCGCATGCCGAGCACGCGCTTCGAAGCTTCGCGGACGGTGGCAAAGGCTTCGGGCAATATGTCGTCGAGCGTGCTGCCGTCAGCGAGCTGGCCGCGCAGCTTTTCGGTCTGTCCGACGAGCTGCTCATCGCTCAGAGCCTCGATTTCGGACTCCAGTACATTGATTTTATTGACGATCTTGTCGAGCGACTTGACGTATCGATCGTTGGCGGAACCGAACAGGCGTTTGGAAATTGCGCCGATCATAAGGAAATTCCTGAGTGCAGTGAAACCGGGAAGATTCGCGCGCCGGACGCCGTTCAGGCGCACCCGGCAGGCAGGAAAGGCCGCCCGCTTCTATTCGCGGGCGCGATCGATCCCGGTCAGGACTGCGGGAACCAGCCGAACCTCGCTGCGCGTGGCCAGGGCGTGAAATTCCGACGCCTTGCGCTCCCTTGGCGCTCCCGTCGCGAATGCCAGCGATTCCGGGATGGCCAGCCGGCCTTCGGCCATCACGCTCGCAACGGCGCCGATTTCGGCGCTCGATGCGGCACAGGACCGCGCCTGCGCAGGCCCGACCTGCGCGGCAAGGCCCGTCAGCAGGGCCAGCAGAGTGATGAACAGGCGGTTCGCCATGAAGGCCAGATAAGGGCTGAGGACTCGCTCGTCCAGTGCGAGCGCCCGATCGCCACTGTTTTGCCCCAAAACGCTCCGTTTTCGCCGGGAATTAACAAATTTCCGCGAGAAGCGGCCCCATGCGGGAATCCGAATCCCAACCCGAAACGCCAAGCATGGCGGCGCGCCTGCCTCTTCTCGACGGGCTGCGCACTGTCGCGGCTATCGGCGTGATGTTCTATCACGCGCCGGAACTGTTTGGCGACACGCGGCTGTTCACTCGCACTTACCTGTTCGTCGACCTGTTCTTCCTGCTCAGTGGTTTCGTCCTCACTCTCTCCGCCGAGCCGAAGATGGCACGGGGACTCGGCACTTCCGGGTTCATGAAGGCACGGATTGTCCGGCTATGGCCGATGATGGCGCTTGGCTGCCTCGCCGCTGCGGCAGTGTTCGCGACGCAGGCGACTGCTGGCGAGGTTTTCGCCCTGCTTGTGCTCGGCATGCTGATGATTCCGCATCTGGGCTCGAATATCGCCATATTCCCCCTCAACGCGCCGCAATGGTCGCTGGTTTGGGAACTGGTCGCAAATCTCTTCCACGGCCTCGTGCTGCGTCACCTCAAGGACCGCGAGCTGCTGCTGCTCTCCGGTATCAGCGGTATTGCCCTGCTATGGGCGATCTTCCACACCGGCTGGAACGGCTCGGGCCCCAATGCCGGTTTCTGGTGGCTGGCAGCGCCCCGCGTCGCCTGGTCCTATGTGCTGGGCATCTGGATGGCGCGCCGGTGGCTGACTCACAAACCGAAGCCGCTGGCAAACTGGCTTTCCGCTCTGTTCCTGCCGCTCGCCGCGCTGATGCTGTTGCCCTGGCTGCCGCTCAGCCTTGCACAGGGCGATGCGCTCGCTTCATTGGTGATCCTGCCCGGCCTGTTCTGGATTGCCGCGACCGCAAGGCCACCGGCGAGCGCAACGGCGATGCTGTCGCGCCTGGGCGCGCTTTCCTACCCCATCTACGCGCTGCACGCCCCGATCTTCCTCGCCTTCCACTTCCTGCAAGAAGGCTGGATAACGAGGCTGTGTTCCGTGGCAATCACGCTGGTAACGGCACAACTCGTGGCCCTCACCGGCCCGAAGCTGCGGAGGGTTTTCTCGGGCCTTCGTCGGACGGGCGACAAGGCGGCGCCGGCTTCAGCCGCTTGATTTCGGTGCCAGCCGCCGATCGTCGAACCGAGTCGGAAACTTTCCGGATCGGTGTCCGGGATCGCAAGGATGCCGACAACAGCGCGGTAACGCGCCTGCTCATCCCGCGCGGAGAAAGCGGCACACCCTGCGTTCGCTGCGGGTTAACCAATCTCTCATATCGACGGAGCATTGAGGGAAACGCGATGGTCACACAATCATCCGGAACGGCAAGGCTGCCCCTTCTGGACGGCTTGCGCGGATTGGCTGCGATTGCGGTCATGCTCTATCACGTCGAAACGTTTTTCGGGGATTTCGGTCCCTTCAGCCGCGGCTATCTCTTCGTAGATTTCTTCTTCCTGCTGAGCGGTTTCGTGCTCACGCTTTCCGCGGAATCGAAGATGAACGCAGGGCTCGGCGCGGTCGGCTTCATGCGCGCAAGGCTGGTGCGCCTGTGGCCCGTGATCGCTGCCGGCGCACTCGTCGGCGCCGTCTGCTACGGCATGACCGATGGCTGGGATGGCGTATTCATGTCTCTCATCCTCGCCTTGCTGATCGTCCCGGCGGTGTGGAGCAACGGACAGATATTCCCTCTCAATGGGCCGCAATGGTCGCTGATGCTCGAACTGTTCGCCAATCTGGCCCACGGCCTTGTCCTGCGTCGACTAAACGACTTCGGCTTGCTCGCCGTCGTGATTGTATCGGGTTGCGCGCTTCTGGCGGTGATATTCGCGTTCGGTTCGAACACGCTCGGCCCTTTCGCCTTCAATTGGTGGTACGCGATCCCCCGCGTCGCCTTTGCATACACGCTGGGAATCTGGATGGGCCGCAAGTGGATGTTGCGGGATTGGCGACAACTCGTCTCTTGGGAAGTTGCCTTCCTGCTGCCCGGCCTTGCGATAGTGATCCTGGCACGAATCCCGGTCAGCGTCGCACTCGGTGACGGGCTGGCCAGCCTGGTGATCCTGCCCGGTCTGTTCTGGCTGGCCGCGACAACCAGATCGCCTGCCGCTGCGCAACGCTGGCTGTCGGTTCTCGGCGCCCTGTCCTTTCCGCTTTACGCCGTCCACGTACCGATCATCAACCTGTACGCGACGATGGGCAATTCCTGGCAAATCCGCCTTCTGGCGATCGCAAGCGCCGTCCTCGCCGCACAGATTCTCGCAATGACGCTCGAAAGAAAGCGGGCGATGAAAGGCAAGGCCCGCCCGGTCGGGGAGCGCGTTTCTGCCCCTTGACGTTACCAAGCGGCGCGCTACGCGCGTGTCGATGGAACTCGAGCCTTCGCCTCTTGCCTTGCCCTTCCCCGACCTGCCGCAGATTGCGGGAGTGACGCCGCGCATCGCCCGCGCCGGCTACAAGGACTGGGGCCGCTGCGACCTCACCTATGTCGAGCTGGCCGAGGGAACGGCGGTCGCGGGCGTGTTCACGCAGAATGTGTGCTGTTCCACCGAAGTCGAGCTGGGCCGCGAACAGGCGAAGGCCGGCCGCGCCCGGGCGCTGATCGTCAATGCCGGCAATTCCAATGCCTTTACCGGATATCGCGGTCGCAAGGCCGTGGAGCAGATCATGGCGCAGGTGGCGGACCATCTGGGCTGCCCGCAAGGCGAGGTGTTCGTCTCCTCCACCGGCGTGATCGGCGTGCCGTTGCCCAGGGACAAGGCGAGAGCCGGCGTCGAAGCGGCGCTGACCGCCGAACCGTGCGGCTGGGAAGATGCGGCGGCCACCATCGGCACAACCGACACCTTTACCAAGGGGACGATGACGCAAGCCGTGGTCGGCGGCAAGACCGTGACCCTTGTCGGCATCATCAAGGGCAGCGGCATGATCGCGCCCGACATGGCAACGATGCTCGGTTATGTCTTCACCGACGCCGCAGTGGAGCCGGCTTTCCTGCAGAAATGCCTTTCCGCCGCCAATGCGAAGACCTTCAGCTGCATCACCGTCGATTCCGATACCTCGACCAGCGACACGGTGCTGGCCTTCGCCACGGGTGCGGCGAACAATCAGCGGATCAAACGCCCGAGTTGCCCCGGTGCCGATGCCTTCACCGCCGCGCTAGAGGATATCTGCCGCCAGCTCGCCCACCTTGTCGTACGCGACGGCGAAGGCGCGCAGAAGTTCATCGCCATCAGCGTGACCGGCGCAGTGAGTGACGAGAGCGCACGCAAGGTCGGCCTTGCCATCGCCAATTCGCCGCTGGTCAAGACCGCCATTGCCGGCGAGGACGCCAACTGGGGCCGCGTCGTCATGGCCGTCGGCAAGGCGGGCGAACCGGCGGACCGCGACCGGCTCTCGATCGGCTTCGGCGGCATCTGGGCAGCGCGCGAAGGCCAGCCGCTCGCCGACTATGACGAAGCGCCAGTGGCCGAACATCTGAAGGGCCGGGACATCACGATGCAGGTCGATCTCGGTCTCGGCGAAGGCCGCGCGACGGTTTGGACCTGCGACCTCACCCACGGCTACATCTCGATCAACGCGGACTATCGGAGTTGATCGACGAGGCGCTGAACCGGTCCGTCCACGCCGCCATGCAGGAGGCGGCCGAAAAGGCGATCCTGCCGCGCTACCAGTCGCTCGCCGACCACGAAGTCGATGCCAAGGCGGCTGACGACATGGTCACGATTGCGGATCACGAGAGCGAGAAAATCCTTGCCGAGCGGCTGTCTCGGCTGCTGCCGGAAGCAGCGGTCGTCGGCGAGGAAGCAGCGCACGACGATCCGGCGGTGCTCGACCGGCTGGGAGATGCGCTGTGCTGGATCGTCGATCCGCTCGACGGCACCAACAATTTCGCCTCGGGCAAACCGCCGTTCGGTGTGCTCGTCGCGCTGGCTCAGGCGGGAGAGACAATCGGCGGCTGGATACTCGATCCGCTGACGGGCCGCTTCTGCCATGCGGCCAGGGATGGGGGCGCCTTCATCGACGGCGAACCCGTCACATCGCGGACAAGCGGCGAGGCAAGGCCGATCGCGGGGATTTCGATGCTGTTCGTGGACCTGGAGCGGCGTGAGGCGATGATGCGCCACATCGCTCCGCACTACACGCTGGTCGACATCCCGCGCTGCGCCGCCGAGCAATATCCCCGGCTGGTGCTGGGCGAGAACGACGTTTCGATCTTCGAGCGCACCCTGCCCTGGGACCACGCCGCCGGCGTGCTGTTCCTCAACGAGGCCGGCGGCAAGGCAGCGCGGCCCGACGACTCGCCGTACCGCGTCGACGATTACGACCGGCCGGGGATGATCGGCGCCTCGACGCCAGCGCTATGGGATGAACTGGCCGAACGGATGGCGGGGATGGACTGAAGGTCCTCCCCAGAATGGGGAGGGGGACCGCGACGCCCTGAGCTTGTCGAACGGCGGCGTGGTGGAGGGGGAAGACCCTCCTGACGCAACCTCTCGCGGTTCAACCAAGCCGCACCTGCCCCTCCACCATGCTTCGCATGGTCCCCCTCCCCCACAGGGGGAGGATCAAGGGATCAAAGCTCGCCTTCGAGCCAGCCCTTGAGCTGGTTCTTCGGCGCGGCGCCCAGCTTCTGGGCGACCGGCTTGCCGTCCTTGAACAGCACCATCAGCGGAATCGACTTCACGCCGATCTCGCCCGGGATCTGGGTATTCGCCATGATGTCCATCTTGGCGATCGTCACCTTGTCGGCCAGTTCCTCGCTGATTTCCTCGAGCGACGGACCGATCATCTTGCAGGGTCCGCACC
>JAGREL010000038.1:5629-9806 GCA_020446575.1 Novosphingobium sp.
TATCGCAACTCCTGATTGGCTTTGTCTCATATCTAGGGCCGATAACGGGGAAGGCAACGCCCGAAGCGGAAAGCTTTACTGCGCCGCGAGCAAGGCCTCCTTGTGCCGGGCCAGGATATCCTGCGAGATGACGATCAGCCGGGGCGCCGTGGTATAGAGCAATGCCGCCTCCACTTCGCGGCCCGGATAGGTGCTTTCAAGCGCGGCGGCATAGGCAGCCATCTGCCGCAGGATGGCGAGTGGCACCTGATCGAGGTTCTCGGGCGGGCGGCGCGATGTCTTGAAGTCGATCAGCCGGATACGGTCGGGCGCGATCAGCAGCCGGTCGATCGTACCCGCCACCACGCTGTCGCCGACGGGCGCCGCAATCGGCACTTCGGCGAGGCCGCCGGGCATGAAGATCTCGGCCCAATCCGGATTGGCAAGCACAGCCAGCGCGCCTTGCACCATCTCGTTGCAGCTCGCTTCATCCAGGTTGGGCGCATTGCGGGCAAGCCAGCGTCGTCCTGCCGCTTCCCGGTCCTCCGGCGCAAGCTCGGGGAGACGTTCCAGCAGCTTGTGGACCAGCACGCCGCGCCTTGCCGCCTCGGCGCCCGCGCCCGGCGGATAGGGCGGATCGGGCGTTTCGTCCTCGCCGAGCGCGGAAGGCGCCAGCGGACGGGGCGGACGCGGCTCGGCCGGAGCGGCCTGCATCAGCCAGCGTGGCAGCGGCTCCGGCAATGGCAATTGCGGCAGCGCCTTTTCGGGCGGTACGGGTGCGGGCGGCTCACTCCATTCGAGGCGTGCGCCCCAGATCGGGTCCTCCACCCAGTCATCCGCGCCGAACAGCTCGCGCAGCCTCGCATACCAGCTATTCGCAGCCGGCTCCTTCTCGCGCATGCTGAGCGCGCCGCCGATGAACAGCGCTTCCTCGGCGCGCGTCATCCCGACATACAGCAGCCGCCAGTGCTCCTGCTCCTCGGCGAGCGCGACCCGGGCGTGCTCCTCGGCGATGCGGCCGACCCGCTCCTCCTTCCTCAAGCCCGGAAGGGGGATGGAGCGCGTCTCGGGCGCGGCGGGGTCCGGCAAATCCAGCCTGAGACCCATGCTGCGTTCGGGATCGCCGGTGGCATCGGCGAGGACGACAATCGGCGCCTGCAGCCCCTTGGAGCCGTGCACCGTCATCACCCGCACCAGATCGCCGGCATTGCCCGCCTCGCGCTTGAGCTCGCCCTCGCCCGCATCGAACCAGTTGAGGAAACCGGCAAGGCTGGGCGTCGCGCTCGTCGCATAAGCATGCGCGGCGTTGAGCAGCTCATCGATCGGATCGTTGGCCTCGTTGCCCAGCCGCGCAACCAGCTTGCGGCGGCCCTGCCACGGCCCGGTCAGCAGCCAGTGGAGCAGCGCCTGCGGCGGCTCGTAATCGGCAAGCCCCAGCAGCGCGCCGAGCTGTTCCATTGCCCCGGACACATCGGGATGCGACCGGCTGCGCAAATGCTCCCACAGATGCACGCCCTTCTCACGATAGCCGTGCTCCAGCAGCTGTTCCTGGCTCCAGCCGATCAGCGGCGAGACCAGCAGCGAAGCCAGGCTGAGATCGTCGAGCGGTTGGGCCGCAAAGCGCAGCGCGGCGACGAGATCGCGCACGGCAAGCGGCGCACCGAGCCGCAGCCGGTCCACCCCCGCCACCGGCACGCCGGCGGCATGCAGCCGCGCGACGATCAGCCCGGCCAGCTCGCGCCGTTTCCGAACCAGCACCATGACGTCGCCAGGCGTGGCGCGGCGCTTGCCGCCCTTCACCAGCGGGAAGCCCGGACCTTTGGGATCGACCCATTGCTTCACCTGCTGGGCGATCCGCTCGGCAAGCTGGCGGTCGGGCCGTGACAGCCAGGTTTCGGCGCCCTCATCGCCTTCGTCCGGTTCCTCGCCCTCATCGGGTATCCAGCCGATAGGGCGCCACAGAGCGACATGTCCCGGGCGCTTCTCGCCGACATGCTTTTCCGGAAGTTCGGATAGGCCGAAGCTTTCATGGCCGATCCGCGCGATGGCACTGTCGACGAAATCAAGCACTGTCTGCGCGGTGCGGAAGGAGCGGCCAAGCCCGTATTCCCTCAGCGGCCTGGGGCGGAAAGCGCTGCGCAGGGATTCCGCGTTCTCCATCGCGCCCTGCATCGCCGCTTTGACTCGCCGGCGCGCCGCCTCGAAATTCTCCGGGCTGGTGCCCTGGAAGCGGAAGATCGCCTGCTTGTAATCGCCGACGACGAACAGCGTGCGCATGATCTCGCCGCGCTGGCCGATGCCGGAGAAGAACTCGCCGGTCAGCGCATCGATGATCCGCCACTGTGCGGCATTGGTATCCTGCGCCTCGTCGACGAGGATGTGGTCGAAGCGGCGGTCGAGCTTGTAGCGGATCCAGTCGCCCAGCGCCGAGGTGTTGAGCAGTTCGGCAGCGCGGCGAATCTGGTCGTCGAAATCGATCAGCCCCTCGCGCTGCTTGGCTTCGTCCCAGGCGAGCGCGAAGGCTCGGCCCAGCCGCAGTGCCGGAACCAGCCTGTCGGCCAGCGCCAGCAGCACGCGCATCTCCCGCACGGCGAAGATGCATTCGATCACCCTGGCGGCATGGTCCGGGTAAGCCGGATCGATCTTGTCGAGGGATTTGGTCGAGCGCGGCTCACCCTTCCTGGTGAGGAACACGTCCTGAAGTGCATCGAGCATCGCAACGCGGTGCGCCGGATCGCCTGCCAGCCAGTCCGCGATAGTCGCCGCCGCTTCCTGTCCCGTCTTGGCGCTCCACGCCTGATTGATCTCAAGGCAGCGCCTCAGCAAAGCGACATCGAACACATCTTCGCCGCACAGTCCGGCAAGGCTATCCTCATCCGTATCCTGAGGAAGCTCCAGCAACCGCATGACATTGGGCCGCATCGGCTCCTGCCAGCCGCCCGGCCCGAACCACGCCTCTCGCGCCTCGGCGCAGCGCAGCAGCCACGCCTCGACATCGTCCGGCCCCATCCGCAAGCTGAGTTCGGCCAGCGCGGCCAGCAGCTGCGGATCGCCCAACGGCTCCTGCTCGGCCTCCACCAGCAGGTCCGCCAGCACTTGCCGCAGCAGCAGCACGCGCTCGTGATCCTCCATCGGCCGCGTGCCGGGCACGAGATTCGCCTCTTGGGGGAAGGCGCCGAGCAGCCATTGCGAAAAGGCGTGGATCGTATCGATCCTCAGGCCCCCGCCCGGGCAATCGAGCACGCTGGCGAACAGCGTGCGGGCGCGTGCCAGCGCATCGGGTCCAAAATCCGCGCCGATGGCCTTGAGTTCCTCGGCCAGCCTGACATCGTCGAGCCGGACCCAGTGCGCCAGCTTGTCGTTGATCCGCGCCGCCATCTCGGTCGCACCGGCCCTGGTGAATGTGAGGCACAATATCTGCGAGGGCTCGACACGGGGCTGGAGCAGCAGCCGCAGGACGCGCGAGGACAGAACCTGCGTCTTGCCGGTGCCCGCCGAGGCGGAAAGCCACACCGTCTCTTCCGGCGCGACTGCTTCCATCTGGTTGCCATGAAGCGGATGGACGGCGGGCTTGCTCATGCCTCGTCCGCTTCCTCGGCCGTCATATGCGGCAGCCATTCGTCGAGCCGCATCAGCTGGTCGTAATCGTTGTAGCCGCCGATGTCGGGATTGAGCCGGGCAGTGAAGGGATCGCTGCCGGTTATCCAGCGGTCGATCGCGTCGGCAAGATAGGCCTCGGTGACGTCAAGAAACTCCTCCTTCTCGACGCCGTCGGCGCGGTTGGTCCTGAAAGGGCTGGCGACATAGCCGAAGCCGTTCTCGTCGCGTCTGCCGGGATCCTTGGCCAGCGACCAGTATTCGAATTCCGCCGGCTCGCCCGCCACGCCGTCGAAGCCGCCGCGCGCCGCAATCATGCCGATCAGCCCGAGCTGGAGCGAAAAGCCCTGCTTAACCATGGACCGAGAGGGCGGCATGCCGGTCTTGTAGTCGACCACCGCCAGCTTACCGCCGTCGATCGTGTCGATCCGGTCGGCACGGCCGTGGATGCGCGCGCCCTTGAAGACCATCTCACCCTTGGCTTCGCTGGCGACGACAGTGCGCCCTTCCAGCTCCCGCAACCGCGCGATCTCGCCGTCGATCCATTTCAGCGCCTCGACCAGCCGTGGCCGCCACAGCGAGCGCATCAGCGGGTGCGCGC
>JAGREL010000039.1 GCA_020446575.1 Novosphingobium sp.
ATCGACGGCGTGGTCTACAAGGTCGACCGGCTCGACTGGCAGCAGCGGCTCGGCTTCGTCGCCAAGGCGCCGCGCTGGGCGCTGGCGCACAAGTTTCCCGCCGAAAAGGCGGAAACCGTGCTGGAAGCGATCGATATCCAGGTCGGCCGCACCGGCAAGCTGACGCCGGTGGGGCGCTTGCGGCCGGTGTTGGTCGGCGGCGTCACCGTGACCAACGTCACCCTGCACAACCGCGACGAAATCGAACGGCTGGGCGTGCGGGTGGGCGACCGCGTGGTGATCCAGCGGGCAGGCGACGTTATTCCACAGGTTGTGGAAAACCTGACGCGCGACGAAAAGCGCGACCCCTTCCCGTTCCCCGATCATTGCCCCGAATGCGACAGCGAAGCGGTTGCCGAGGAAGGCGAAGTCGATGTCCGCTGCACCGGCGGACTGATCTGCCCGGCTCAGAGAACCGAGCGATTACAGCACTTTGTCAGCCGTGCTGCACTCGATATCGAGGGGCTGGGCGAGAAGACCATTGCCGATTTCTTCGCGCGCGGCTGGCTTGAAAGCCCCGCCGACATCTTCCGCCTCAAGGACCGCCGCGACGAGATCCTGGCGCTTGAAGGGTGGAAGGAGAAGTCTGTCGAAAACCTGGTGAATGCGATCGAGGCGAAACGCGAACCGGACGCCGCGCGGCTGCTGTTCGGCCTCGGCATCCGTCATGTCGGTGCGGTCACCGCGCGCGACCTGCTGAAATATTTCACCACCCTGCCGGCGCTGCGCGACATAGCGGAAAAGGCGCGTGCGGGCGATGAGGAGGCCGCCGCCGAGCTGACATCGATCGACGGCATCGGCCCGACCGTCGTCGAGGCGCTGGGCGATTTCTTCCATGAGGACCACAACAAGCAGGTCTGGGACGACCTCCTGTCGGAAGTCTCGCCGCCCGACTATATCGTCGAGACGAAGGACAGCGCGGTCGCGGGCAAGACGGTGGTGTTCACCGGCAAGCTCGAGACGATGAGCCGCGACGAGGCCAAGGCGCAGGCCGAACGGCTGGGCGCCAAGGCGGCAGGCTCGGTCTCGGCGAAGACCGACCTGGTGGTGGCGGGACCGGGCGCGGGATCGAAGCTGAAAAAGGCCGGGGAACTGGGTATCGAGGTGATCGACGAGGCCGCTTGGGCGGAGATCGTGAAAGCGGCGGGATAGCTGGGAGAGCAAGCATGAGACTGGGATTGTCGGCGGACGAGCTACTGACCACGACGCGCGCCGTGCGCAAGCGGCTCGACGTGACGAAGCCGGTTCCGCGCGAAGTGCTCGAGGAATGTCTGGAGATCGCGCTGCAGGCGCCGAACGGATCGAACCGCAACACCTGGCGCTGGATCATCGTCGACGATCCCGAAATGGTCGCCAGGCTGGCCGACGAATACAAGGCGGCGATGGGCGTGCTCAATAGCGGGGCCATGCCGACGCCCAATCCGCTCGGCAACGACATTCCGGGCGAGGACAAGATCCTGGAATCGGCCATGGCGCTGGTCGAAAAGCTCGACAGGATGCCCGCGATCCTGATCCCGCTGATGCCGGGCAGGCCGGACGGCAAGGGCGTGGTCGAGCAGGCTTCGATGTGGGGATCGATCGTGCAGGCGGTGTGGAGCTTCATGCTTGCGCTGCGCGAGCGCGGCCTCGGTTCGATCTGGGCGACGGTGACGGCCCGGCGCGAGAAGGAAATCGCCGATCTGCTCGGCATTCCATACGAAGAATACACCCAGGTCGGTTTCTTCCCGGTCGCCTATACGATCGGCACGGACTTCAAGAAGGCTTGGCGCAAGCCGGTTTCCGAAGTGTTGAGCTACAACGGATTCTGACGGCCGAAAGCCGCGCCGTTCACTCCTCGAAATCGACGATGATCTCGCCGGAGATGGTCTCCAGCGCATGACGGACGTCGTCGAACGAGATTTCCTTCGGAACCAGCACGCGCGCCCTGGCGCGGAACAGCGTGCCGCCGAACATCGCGCCTTCCTCCGTGCCGGTCTCAAGATCGTCGATGCTGACGCCGAGGGTGGCGAGCGCGGTCGAAACTTCGCGCACGATGCCGGGCCGGTCCTTGCCGACCAGCTCGAAACCGAGCGGCCGGCCCTGCGGTGCAGCGGCAGGGGCAGTGGGCTGGACGCTCACGTTGAAGCCCGCGGCATCCATCCGGCGGGCCGCGGCCTCGAGGTCGGAAACCTTGTCCTGCGGCAGTTCGACAAGCACCGATCCGACATATTTGCCGCCGAGTGTCGCAAAATGGCTTTCGAGCCAGTTGCCTTCGGACTCGACGATCGCGTCGGCCAGCGACTGCGTCAGTCCCGGCCGGTCGTCGCCGATCGCCATCAGGATCACTTCCAAACCGTCTTACTCCTTTTGCCGCCGCTTCGGCCCTTGCCGGGTCTGTCCTGCGCCATGAACGCTTCGAACCGCTCTTTCCAGTCCGGATGCCATCGCGAGAGCGCCGGGCGGACTTCGATCAGATCGTGCGCGGCCCGGTTGGCGCCGCCGGTGATGACGGCAACGTGGCCATGCTGCATGACGTCGAAGGCGTCGGCCATCGATGAAGGCTCCTGAAGGGATCGCGTTGCCAGTGGCCGCATTATGGCCCGACTGCCGGTTCGCCGTCGATCCCCCGCGAATGAACGATAATTGACATATAGCCGTCACATTGGGCTATGCCGCTTCCGGGCAGGCGAACGCGGGCGGATGTGCAGGGGTCACATGGAAGGCAGGGTTGCCACCGTAGAGGAGGTGAAGGCGCGCTGGGCCTATGCCGAGGTGAAGTCGACGCGTGTCGGTATCAGCTATGAGCCGTGCCTTTCACCCGGGAGGATCGAGCGCGCCAGACAGGGTGACCCTTTCGAGGATATTCCGCGGGACGAATGGCCGAGTCTGGTCTCGGCGCTCGCGCAAGCTCGCCCATCCCGCTTTGTCGAACAAATTCATATCTACGGTGCGGACCATTACGAATGCGTGCACTGGCGCCCCTCGGACCTGCTCAACTGCCTGACGCTGCCTATCTTCGGGTTGGTGCCGTTTTATCGGTTTCTGGCGATGCCCTATCGCATGGACGACGAGGGCAACCCGCGAAGGGATGATCCGCGCTACGTCGCCGCCAACTTGCCCTATGACGATGCCTTCACTGTCGAGGGACCAATCATCGTCGTCCGCGACAAGGGGCATGACATGCTTCTGGAAGGCTATCTGCGCAGTATTCTCTGGCTGAGAAATCCCGGCCGGCCGCTTGCCGTATGGTTGCCGAGCGAATGACCTGTCGAGCGCTTACAGGAACCAGGCCAGAACCGCGTTGAGGCGCTCGCCCTCGAAAATCGGCATTGCCAACATGCTGGTGAGCGAGGCTTGCGCCGAAGATTGCGCGATCGGTCCGTCTTCCTTGCCGATATCCGTGCAGATCACGGGAATTCCGGTCCTGTCCGCCTGGGCGAAGGGGCCGTAATCCAGCGGCAGCACCGTGTTTTCGTAGCACTGCTCCAGAGGCGTGCCGGACTCGCAATAGCCCGCCTCGAACCTGTATGCGCCCGTTCCCTCGTCGGGAGTCCAGCATTCGAAGCGCCGTGCAATCGGCGTGTTCTTCGCCGAGAGGAATGCCATGACCCAATTGCCGGCGTCGGGCAACGCGCAGGGAAAGCCCACGGCGCGATTGATACCGATCTTTTCGGCAGCATCGCGGCGCAGGAAGAGGTTGCCGCGACCGAGGTCTTCCATGATCACGGGCTTGCCTGTTTCCCAGACCTTGCCCGGAAGGCCCATCCTTCGCGGAAAGCTGGTGTGCCGCGAAGTGAATTCGAATCTCTGCGCCCGTCCGAAGTATCCGTCGACGAGCTTCATTTCGGTTTCGCCTTTGCCTGCATTCCAGACCTCGAGCGCACCGACGTGAAAGCGGTCGTCACCGCAAAAGAAGACCGCGACGGCCGTGAGTTCCCCCTTGGCAAAGACGGGC
Source organism: Novosphingobium sp. (assembly GCA_020446575.1). GTDB lineage: Bacteria > Pseudomonadota > Alphaproteobacteria > Sphingomonadales > Sphingomonadaceae > Novosphingobium. The sequence continues at coordinate 3,974 of JAGREL010000039.1, forward strand.
AGCGATACCGCGCAGGACAGCCCCTCGCTTGCGGCCGACTCGCCGCGCTGGAAATAGGAATTGGTCAGGTTCTTGAGGATGATCGGCTGGCCCGAGGCCCAGGTGCGGCCAGGCAACCCTTCGTTGTAGGCGAAGCGCATGCCGCGGCTGACGGCTTCGAAATAGGTCAGTTCGCCGTAGATGCCGGCAGTCAGGTCGAGATGCTTGCGGTCGGCGGTGGGCGTCCAGATTTCCGTTGCGCGAATGAAGGTCTGTTTCGACATGTCACGTCTCCGCTTGCCTTTGCTGACGGAAAGCGGGGGCATCATACCGCTGTCATGCTCGTCTTCGCTAGTGCAAAATGACTGCTGCGGCGCAACATTTCATCGGCTGATGCGCTTCCTGAGCCACAGCACAGACCAGTCGCCCTTCACCAACCGGGCGGCAAGGCGCAGCCCCGCGCGGCGGCAGGCGCGGCGGACCTGGGCCTCCTGCGTTTCCAGCAGGCCGGACAGCAGCAGATGCCCGCCCGGCACCAGGGCGCGGGCGAACTCCGGCGCGAGGGCGACCAGCGGGCCGGCCAGGATGTTGGCGATGACGAGATCGTAGGGTCCGCGCGCTTCGATCAGCGGATGGCCCATTCCGTCGGCAGCGAGCATCGTCAACTCGCCTGGCCGGGCGCCCATGGCGACGCCGTTGAGTCGCGCGTTGTCTTCGACCACGCCGATGCAGACCGGGTCGATGTCGCTGGCCGTCGCCAGCGCGCGCGGCCACAGATCGAGCGCGGCAAAGGCCAGCAGCCCGCTGCCGGTGCCGACATCGGCGAGATTGCGAATAACGATTCCGCACCGCTTCATTTCTGTCAGCATCGCCAGACAGCCGGCAGTGGTCGCGTGCTGGCCGGTGCCGAAAGCCTGGCTTGCGGGGATGACGAAGTCGGTTACGTCGGGCAGGGCGAGAGAGGGGTGATCGGGCGTGTGGACATGGAACCGGCCGGCGCGGATCGGCTCCAGTCCCTGCTGGCTTTGCGTCACCCAGTCGTTTTCGGGCAGCTTCTCGATCTCGAATTCCGGAGCGCCGCCGGCGAACAGTGCGGCCACGGCGGCCTTGTCGGCCTTGCGCGGCTTTCGTGGCAGCCAGGCTTCAAGCCGCCATTCCTCCGGCCGGTCGTCGGCCAGCTCGCTGCCGGCAAGGACGATCTCGGGGTCCCAGTCCAGCACGTCTTCATGGGAGAGGAGGGCCGCTTCGATCGTCGTGCGCGGGGCATAGGCGGTGATTTTCCAGGACTGGGGCATGGCTGCTGCGCTAGCGCCGAGTCCGTTCCCGTGAAAGCGCAAATCCGGTTTCAATGAGGCTCTTCGCTTGCACGAACACGCATTTTGACTATGGGAATGGTGCAACGGCGCACACCGCGCCCGCGCATCCGACAGGGGGACTCAGAGCATGGCCGGAGCAAGCAACCGCCCGCTTTCACCGCACCTGCAGATCTGGCGATGGGGGCCGGCGATGTTCGTCTCCATCATGCACCGCGTGTCCGGCAACGGCCTTGCGGTCGCCGGCCTGGGCGTGCTGCTGTGGTGGCTGGGCGCGCTGGCAAGCGGCCCGGAAGCATACGCGACCTTCAGCGAGCATGCCTCCTCCTGGTACGGCATCGTGGTGCTGGTCGGCATCAGCTGGGCCTTCTTCAATCACATGGCCTCTGGACTGCGCCACTTCGTGCTCGATGTCGGCGCGGGTTTCGAGCTGACGAACAACAACCTCTGGTCGGTGCTGACGCCGATTATCGGCGTGCTGCTGACAATCGGGTTCTGGGTAGCACTGCTGCAGTTCTGAGGACGGGGACA
>JAGREL010000329.1 GCA_020446575.1 Novosphingobium sp.
TCCGGCTGCGGCAAGTCGACGGTGCTGACGATGGCAGCCGGCCTCAACGAGATCAGCGGCGGCGGCATCGTGCTCGACAATCGCGAGATCGACATCGCCGGGCCGGACAAGGCCGTCGTGTTCCAAGCGCCCAGCCTGATGCCCTGGCTGACCGCCCGGCAGAACGTCGCGCTTGGAGTGGAGCGGGTCTATCCGCACGCCTCTCGCACGGAGCGCCGCGACATCGTCGAATACTATCTCGACCGCGTCGGCCTGGGCGATGCCATGGACAAGCTTGCCTCCGAGATGTCGAACGGCATGCGCCAGCGGGTCGGCATCGCGCGCGCCTTCGCCCTTTCACCTCGGCTGCTGCTGCTCGACGAGCCTTTCGGCATGCTCGACAGCCTCACCCGCTGGGACTTGCAGGACGTGCTTGTCGAAGTCTGGAACCGCACCAAGGTGACCGCGATCATGGTCACGCACGACGTCGACGAGGCGATACTGCTCGCCGATCGCGTGGTCATGATGACCAATGGGCCGAATGCCACGATCGGCAAGATCATGCAGGTCGATCTGCCGCGCCCGCGCGATCGCAAGGCGCTTCTGGAACATCCCAAATTCTATCACTACCGGCAGGAGGTTCTCCACTTCCTCGCCGAATACGACCACGGGCCGCAAGCCCAGGCGGCCTGACAGGGGGGAATGCCTGACGTGGCCTGAATCACGCCAGGGAAGGAAGAACGAATGAAATACAGATTGCTAGCGGTCGCCGCACTTGCGGCACCGGTCGGCTTCGCTCAACCTGCGTTCGCGGCTCCGGGAGACCCGGTCGCCGTCAGCGACGACCTCACGATCGATCCGATCATCGACGGCAGGCTGCGCTACGAACATGTCGACCAGCCGGCCACCGATGCCGACGCGCTCACCATGCGCTTGCGGGCTGGCGCGGAGTTGAAGATGCACAGCCTGTCGCTGCTTGTCGAAGCGGAAGGCACGCTGGCCATTATCGACGATTACAACGACACCAACGCCGGCAATGGCGTGGAGCCCTATTCCGTCGTTGCCGATCCGGACAACGTCGAGCTCAACCGCCTCCAGCTGATGTACAAGGAAGGCTCCAGCGCGGTCACGATCGGCCGTCAGCGGATCATCCTCGACAACGCGCGCTTCGTCGGCAATGTCGGCTGGCGCCAGAACGAGCAGACCTTCGACGCGATCCGCGGCCAGGCAAAGGTCGGCCCGGTCAGCCTGGACCTGACCTACTCGATTGCCCAGCACACCATCTTCGGCGTCGATGCCGGACCGAGGCAGAACTTCCAGGGCGATTTCTTCCTGGCCGGGGCAGGTGTCGATTTTGGCCCCGTGAAACTCAAGGCTTTCGCCTATCTGCTCGACTATGACGATGCGCTCGCCAACAGCAACCAGACCTATGGTGCGCGGGCGACCGCCGGCTTTCCGCTTGGTCCCGGCGTCAAGCTGAACCTCGCCGCCAGTTATGCGAAGCAGAAGGACTACAAGGCCAGTCCGTTCGACTACTCGGCCGACTATATTCAGGCCGAAGGGGGCGTTTCGTTCTCCGGCTTCGGCCTCAAGGCGGGCTATGAGCTGCTCGGCAGCGACAACGGCGCCAGTTTCCGCACGCCGATGGCGACGCTGCACGCCTTCAACGGCTGGGCCGACGTCTTCCTGAACACGCCGCCCGCCGGGCTCGAGGACATCTATTTCGGCGCCTCCTACAACTTCAAGGGCCTGGACCTGCTTCCCGGCCTGAACGCGCAGGTCGTCTATCACGAGTTCGACAGCGACGTCGGTGGCCTCAGCTACGGCAGCGAATGGGACGCGAGCCTGGGCTTCAAGATCGGTCCCGTCGGCATCCTCGCCAAATACGCGAACTACGATTCGAGCGGCTTCGCCGTCGATACCGAGAAATTCTGGCTGCAGGCAGAATTCAAATACTGAGCGAAAGGAAGTAGATCATGGCTTACCTTGCACCATCCGAATTCGTTACCAAGCTGATCGACGCAGGCGAATCCAAGATCCTGATGTCGACCAAGGACACGCTCGTGCGCGCCTATATGGCGGGTGCGACACTGGCGCTGGCCGCCGCGTTCGCCGTCACCATAAACGTGCAAACGGGCCAGCCGCTGGCTGGGGCGGTGCTGTTCCCGGTCGGCTTCTGCATGCTCTACCTGCTGGGCTACGACCTGCTTACCGGCGTGTTCGTGCTCTGCCCGCTTGCGGTGTGGGACAAGCGGCCGGGCTGCTCCTGGAATGGAGTGCTGCGAAACTGGGGACTTGTCTTCGTCGGCAATTTCGCCGGCGCGCTGACCACCGCCGTGATGATGGCGATCTACTTCACCTACGGCTTCCAGACGGAACCGAGCGAAGTGGGCGCAAAGCTCGCCGGCGTCGGCGTGGCGCGGACGCTGGGGTATGAGCAGTATGGCGCTGCCGGGTGGATGACGATCTTCGTGCGCGGCATGCT
>JAGREL010000330.1 GCA_020446575.1 Novosphingobium sp.
CGCCGACGCCTGGCATGAGAAGCACGGAACTCCCGAAGCCAATCCGCACGGACCGAAACTCGTCACCTCCTGACCGGCTGGCTTCGGCCGCCGGCCGATTGATCAGGTGTAGGTGCGCAGTTTCTCGATCCGGTCGAAATCGTCGGCCGCACCTTCGAGCGGCATCCCGAAGCTTTTGGTGAGCATCGCCATCGTGTTGTAGCAGCCGACGAGGAACACGACTTCCATCAGCTGCTTTTCGGAATAGCGTTCGGCCAGCGCCTGCCAAGTCGCATCGCTGACGAGCTGGTCGCGTACCAGTTCCTCGGCCGCGCGCATCAGCGTCTGGTCCCAGGGCGGAAGGGCATCGCTGCCGTTCACCGCTGCCTTGATGTCCGCCTCGTTCATTCCGGCGTTGCTTGCGATCATCTCGTGGTGGTGGGTCTCGTAGGTCTCGTCCGAAAGCCCCAGCGTGCGCAGCACTAGCACTTCCCGGTCGCGCGGCGGCAGGATCGATCCCGCGATCAGCTGCTCGATGAAGGGCACGAAGATCCGGTACATTTCCGGATGGCGCACGATGACCCTTGAAAAGACGAGATGCGTCCAGTCCCCGACGAGTTTCGCCTGTTCCTTTGTGAACTGCTCGGGGGCCAACGGTGGGACGCGCGGTCCATTTTCACTCATCGGATTTCCCCTCGCTGATCAGGCGCTGCCCGTTTCGTTCGAAAGCAGCGCCGGGTCGATTCCCTCGGCCTTCCATGTCGCATTCCAGCGGTTCGATGCGCGCGTGCCGAACAGGATTTCCCTGTGCCCCTCGGCGGCGTACCAGCCGTGCTGGCGCATCTCTCCTTCGAGCTGGCCCGGTCCCCACCCGGCATAGCCGAGCGCGATAAGCCACTGGCTCGGGCCGTGCCCCTCGGCGATCGCCCGCAGGATATCGACCGACGCGGAAAGGGCGCAGATGGGCTGGACCTCGATCGTGTCGGCGCCGCCCCAGTCGGTCGAATGGAGGACAAAGCCCCGGCCGGGCTCGACCGGTCCGCCGTGATGCACTTCGCAATCCGGCGCATCGGCGGGATCGATGCCGACTTCTTCCAGAAGCTCGCGGAAACGCACATTGGCAAGCACGTGGCCGATCCCGATGCCGAGCGCGCCGTGCTCGTCATGCACGCACATTACGTTGACGGAGCGCTCGAAGCGCGGATCGAACATACCGGGCATCGCCAGCAGCAACCGGCCTGAGAGATATTGAGCTTCGCTCATCGCCTGCCAGCTTAGGGCAAATCGGCAAGGCGGCAAAGCTTATCGCCAAGCCCTGCCGGATACGAAGGCCATGGAACGCCGGCCGGTGAGAGGCTAGGCTCGCCTCCGAACGGAGGATGCCATGGATCAGACCGCTCAGCTCGGCGCTGCCGACGCGCCTTGCGAAATCCCTTCCCATGTGGACCCCGCGCTAGTCGTGGACTTCGACTACCGGCAGCCGGCCGGCATCGAGGACGGTGACGTCTACAAGGCCTATGCCCGCCTGCATCAGGGACCGGACATGGCCTGGACACCGCGTCATGGCGGTCACTGGATCGCCATGCGCGCTGACGACATCAAGTGGATGCAGGAAAGCTGGGAACTCTTTTCCAACACCGAAAAGAGCGTGCCCAAGGGCCAGATGCCGCCCATGCCGCCGATCACTTTCGACCCGCCCGACCATTCGCGCTACCGGGCCGTGCTCAATCCCTATTTCGCCAAGCGCCGGATCGAGGAGAGCTATCAGCCCAAGTCTCGCGCCGTCATTGTCGAACTGATCGAAGGGCTGAAGCCGAAGGGGGCCTGCGAGTTCGTGAGCGAGTTCTCCTTTGTCGCGCCGCTCATGATCTTCTGGGATTTCGTCAATCTGCCTTACGACAGGCGCGATCAATTTCTCGCCTGGGGCCGCCACGCGGCTGGTTATGGCAGTGCCGAGGACCGGGTGACTGCGTTCGGGTCCGTCCATGACTACCTTGCCGAACTGCTCGACCAGCGGATCGAGGAACCCGGCGATGATGTCTTCACCGGCATATCGCAGTGGCGCAATAACCCCCGCTTCAAGCACAAGGACGAAATCGTCGGCATGGCCGAGCTCGTTTTCTTCGGCGGGCAGGACACGGTCGCCTCGCAAATGGGTTTCGCCATGCAACGCCTCGCCGAGCGCCCGGAGTTGCAACAGCGGCTGAAGGACGATCCCGACATTATTCCCGCGGCCGTCGAGGAATTCCTGCGTCGCCACGGCCTGTCCAACACCGGGCGGCTCGTGCGGCAGGATGTCGAGCGCAAGGGCGCGACGATGAAGGCCGGCGATATGGTGCTGGTGATGAACAGCCTGTCCGGCATCGACGAGCGGGCGTATCCCGATGCCTTCACGGTCGATTTCGACCGGGGGGCGGTGCCGCACAACAGCCTCGGCAACGGTCCGCACAAATGCGTGGGGCAGCATCTTGGACGCATGGAGTTGCGCATCATGCTGGAGGAATGGTCGCGCCGCATGCCGATCGTGCGGCTGGACCCCGACAAGCCCGCGCCAAAATCGCACGCCGGGCCGGTGATCGGCGTTAGCCATCTTCACCTTTGCTGGGATTGCTGACACAGAGGCTGGATGAGCGACCTTTTCGAACTGCCGCCGCGCCCCTCCGTTCCCGTGAAGGATAGCGACGGGCGCTTTCCCGTCGGCCGAATCTTCTGCGTTGCCCGCAATTACGAGGCGCATGCCCGCGAAATGGGGTTTGCCGCGGACCGTGACGCGCCATTCTATTTCACCAAGACGCCTTCGGCGATTTGCCACAGCGGCGAAACGATTCCCTATCCGCCGGGTACGGCAAACTGCCACTACGAGATGGAACTGGTCGTTGCGATCGGCGCGCCCGCCTTCGGCATTTCCAAAGCCGAGGCGCTTTCGGCCGTGTTCGGCTATGCCTGTGGCCTCGACATGACCCGGCGCGATCT